>CAINDT010000165.1 GCA_903847495.1 uncultured Actinomycetes bacterium | reverse complement strand
GACGGCAACCTCGTCTACGTCGGCACGCCCGACTACCTGCGCATTGGTGCGGAGAAGATCCGCGCGCTGGGCATCAAGCCCGAGCTGGAGTGCTTCGAGCTCGGGCACCTGTGGTTCGTCAACAAGCTGGTCGAGGAGGGGCTGATCGACGATCCGCCGTTCGTGCAGGTCTGCCTCGGCATTCCGTGGGGCGCACCCGCTACGCCGCGCACCATGCAGACGTTCGCCGACCAGATGCCGCCGAACGCCGTTTGGAGCGGCTTCGCGATTTCCCGCATGGAGATGCCGGCCGTCGCGCAGGCGATGCTGATGGGCGGCAACGTCCGCGTCGGCCTCGAGGACAACCTCTACATCAGCAAGGGTGAGTTCGCCTCGAACGCGCAACTCGTCGAGCGCGCCGTGACGATCATCGAGAGCCTCGGCGGCACCGTCGCTGGCCCCGACGTGGCACGCGAGCGACTCGGCCTGGTCAAGCGCTAGGCAGGACGATGGCCACCCGCACCCTACCCGCCGACTGGTACACGACCACGGAGTCGCTCGAGCGCGACCGCGCGGCGGTCCTGCGCCTCGGCTGGCAGTACATCGGTCCGGCCACCGACGTTGTCGAGCCCGGGTCGTTCACTACCGGCGAGCTCGGCAGCCTCCCGATCGTGATCACGCGCGATGACGATGGCACGCTGCGCGGCTTTGCGAACGTCTGCCGCCACCGCGGCGCCCTGATCGCGGAGGGGTGCGGCAAGCGCCGCACCCTGCAGTGCCGCTACCACGGCTGGACGTACAAGCTCGATGGTTCGCTCCACCGCTCCCCGGGCATGACGCTCGACGAGGAGGTGCGCCTCCCTGAGGTCGCAGTCGCGACGCTCGGCCCGCTGCTCTTTGCCGCCGCCGATCCCGACTGCGAGCCGCTGGAGACAGCGCTCGCCCCGTTCCTCGAGCTGCTCGACCGCGTCGCCGGCGTCGATCCCAATCGCATCGTCCATCGCCGCCGGCTCGAGCACACGATCGCCGCCAACTGGAAGGTCGTTGTCGAGAACTTCATCGAGTGCTACCACTGTCCGCTCGTGCACGCCGAGACGCTGCCGGGCTACGGCGATGACGACTACCGCATCGGTCAATTCGGACCGCTGCACACCCAGCACCTCGACGACCAGCGCTTCTGCTTCGCCTATCTCTTCCCCACCACGCAGCTCTCGGCCTACGGTCTCGAGAACGCGTTCGTCGCCCGGGCGATCCAGCCCGTGGACCACGCCACCACACGGGTGGCGCTCGACTACTGGTTCCTCGACGGCTGCGACCTGGCTGCGGCCGACCGCTACATCGACTGGTTCGAGCACGTGATCGGCGAGGACAAGCCGCTCTGCGAGTCGGTCCAGCACGGCCTCGCCTCCGGCGCGATCGACTACGGGTATCTCAACCCGGACGCCGAGAGCGGCCTCGTGGCCTTCCAGCAGCTCGTGCGCGACGCACTCGTCGAAGCCTGAGGCTCGACGCCCCCGGTCAGCCCCGGTAGACGACCTCGCCGTCGACCATCGTCAGCCGCACCGGGTTGTCGACCAGATCCTCGGGCGGGCAGATCGCAGGATCCACCTCGAAGGCCGTCAGGTCGGCACAGAAGCCGACGCGGATGCGGCCAAGCCGACGCTCCTCCGAGATTGTGTACGCCGCGTTGACGGTGTAGCCCTCGAGCGCCTGCAGGCCGGTGAGCGCCTGATCGTCGAAGGGATCCTTGCCGTTGCCCGGTGCGT
>CAINDT010000164.1 GCA_903847495.1 uncultured Actinomycetes bacterium | reverse complement strand
CGACAAGCGCGAACCACTCCAGCAGCTGCTCGCCGGCGACCCGTCGATCCCCGCCGGTCGCGTGACCGCCCCCGCCTCCGTCATCCTCGCCGACTCGGCTGCCTGCCCGTCGTAACCTGTTGGGTATGGACCAGGACACGGAGAAGCGCGTCGCGGCCGAAGCTGCCGCACTCCTCGTCGAGGACGGCATGCGCGTCGGCCTCGGGACCGGCTCGACCGTCGCGTTCTTGCTGCCGGCGATCGCCGCGCGTGGTCTCGCCATCACCTGTGTCGCTACCTCGGTCCGCACCGAAGATGCCGCCCGCGAGCTCGGTCTGCGCGTCGAGAACGCCGCAGACGTTGATCACCTGGATCTCGCGATCGACGGCGCCGACCAGATCGCACCCGACTGGTGGCTCGTCAAGGGCGGTGGCGCCGCGCACACCCGGGAGAAGATCGTCGCCTCGATGGCCGACCGCTTCGTCGTGATCGCCGACTCCTCGAAGACGGTTGATGGTCTGCACGCGCCGATCCCGCTCGAGCTCTTGCACTACGGCCTCGCCAACACGCTGCGGCTGCTCGACGACGTCACGCTGCGCGGCGTGCCGGACAGTCCCGACGGCAACGTGATCGCCGACTACCAAGGCGACGTGAGCGATCCGACCAACCTCGCCGCCTGGCTCGGCAGCGTGCCCGGCGTCGTCGAGCACGGACTGTTTCCGCCAGCGATGGTCCACGAGATCATCATCGGCCGTGGCGACGTCGCCGAGCGCCTGACACGCGCCGTCTGACACGCGCGAATCGGATGGCTTCCCCGCCCTGATGGCTCGGGCTATCGTGGTTGAATGCCGTCGATGCCCGCGACCGACACACGGATCCTCGTCGTCGAAGACAACGCTTTCACGCGCACCACGCTCTGCGGAGCGCTGCGCGACGCAGGCGTCGATGTCGTCGGCGAGACCGGCTCGGCAGCCGAGGCGATTCGCCTCGCCCGCACGTTGGCGCCCGCAGCCGCGCTCCTCGACCTGGATCTCGGGGATGGCCCGAACGGCGCAGACGTCGCCGTCGAATTGCGCACGTTGGCGCCATCGATCGGCATCGTGATTCTGACCAGCTACGAGGATCCCCGCCTGACGGGACGCAACCTCGAACACCTGCCGAGCAACCTCGTCTACCTCGTCAAGGGCCACCTTGACGATGCGCGCACGCTGTCGACGGCCATCGCCGACGCGATCGCTCTCGCCACGAGCGAGCCCTCCGCCGGGCGCAGCGCCGTGCCGACGCCGACGGGTGACGTCGCCCGGCTCACAGACACCCAGATCGAGGTGGTCCGCCTCGTTGCCGAAGGGCTTTCAAACGCTGAGATCGCAAGGCAGCGCTACATCAGCGAGACGTCAGTCGAGCGGATCATCATGCGCGCGGCGCGCGAGCTCGACATTCCGACGGAATCGTCGAGCAATCGGCGCGTGCTGCTGACCCGCGCCTACCTCCGCATGAGCGGCGCCGCCGCTGACAGTGCCTGACGCCCCGTCCTTGCGCGATCGTCTCGGCGGTCGCTGGGCGATCTCCTTGCGAGGCTGGATCGTGATGTCCGTGATCACGCTGGCCAGCCTGCCGCTCAGCGCGCAGATCTCCGACGATTCTCCAGCTCGCCGCGCCCTCACCTTCGGCCTCGTGGTGATCAGCGCCCTGACCTTCGGCGCCGTGCTCGCGGTGGCCAACGTGACGGTGTTCCGCAACCGCGCCACCCAGCCGGTGCCGATCTGGATGGTGGTTGTGCTCGGTCTCACGATCGGACTGACGCAGAGCGTCACCTCGGACGTGCTGTTCCGTCTCGCCGAGCTCGGACCGAACGCCTATCCGCATCAACGCGTGCTGCTTGCGCCCTTCATGGCCACGATCGTGATGATCGTGGTGATCCTGGTGCTCGACGACATCGGACGCTACCGCCAGGAGCGCGACAGGCTGCTGCGTCGAGCCGCCGACCTTCGTGCGCGAGAGGTGGAGCGCAGCGAGCTGACACGCTCGATCGAGGCCGCGGTCAATGACGAGGTGCTCACCACTACCCGCGCCATCCTCGGCGACCTGGACCGCGCCCATCCCGGCATGAGCCGAGCGGAGCGCCTCGACATGGCGCGCGAGCTTCAGCGCACGGCGCACCACGAGCTGCGTCCGCTGAGCCAGCGGCTGTACGCCACGCCGATGGCGCCGCTGCCGGCGGCGTCATTCATCGAGGCAATGCGCGCCACGCTCGGCCGGCAGCCCGTGCCGATCTGGTGGTGCACCGGCGTGATCGCGGTGGTGACGGTCCTGTTCCTCAAGACGCGTTCGACCCTCGACAATGCCCTGTTGTCCGGAGCGCTGCAGGGCGCGACGGTGCTCGTGACGCTCGCGATCGTCGTGCGGCTCGGCTCCCGCGACGGCCGGCA
This sequence comes from uncultured Actinomycetes bacterium, assembly GCA_903847495.1. Lineage (GTDB taxonomy): Bacteria > Actinomycetota > Thermoleophilia > Gaiellales > F1-60-MAGs149 > F1-60-MAGs149. The sequence goes on along the minus strand of CAINDT010000164.1, from coordinate 258 downwards.
GCGCGGGTGGCTGCTGCCGATCGCCGCCCTCGCCGCCACCTGCACCACCACGATCCGCACCGTGATCCTCCAGCAACTGGGGCTTTCCGACACCGATCCCACTGTCCTCGCGATCAACATCGTCTGGGTCGCCGTGCTGATCGTCGCGACGAGCATGCTCGTTGCCGCTTTCGGCGGTCGTGACGAGTCGCTGCGTGACCTCGAGTACGAGGTCGACGAACAGGTGCTCGAGTCCGTCATCGCCAATCGCGAGCTCGT
>CAINDT010000163.1 GCA_903847495.1 uncultured Actinomycetes bacterium | reverse complement strand
CGTCTCGAGCTGGTGCTGTCGGCCATGGCCGAGACGCGCCGCGATCGCGGCATTCGCCAGAACGAGCTGCGCGAGGCTCGCGCGCTGCAGGATCAGCTCGATGCATCCGCTGCCGAGGTCGTCAAGCGCCGTGAGGCCGCCGAGGCCGCTCTGGGCGCGCTCGTCAGTGAGCAGGAGTCCGCCTCGCGGCTCGTGCAGCGCCTCGACGCCGGCGTCGAACGTCTCACCGATCGCGCTACGCAACTGGAAGAGCGCCGCGAGGAGTTCGCCCACGACATCGAGCGTCTGCGCATCCGCGCCAGCCGCCTGATCGACGAAGCCGCAGCGACCGCGACAGCTGCCGCGTCCGTGGAGATGCAGGCCGAGCGCGAGCGCGCCGAGCTCGCCGCCGACCCCGACGACACGGGCATCGAGGATCGCTTCGCCGCCGCCACGCAGGCCTCGGAGGCCGCGCTCGCTGGCGTGCTCGAGGCGCGTCGCGCCGAGGCAGAGCACGAGGGACGTCTGGCTCGCGCCAACGCCGAGGCCACCGAGAATCGCGAGCGCGCGGCCGCTGCGTCGGCACGTCGCGAGGAGCTCGGGGAGGGTGTGGGGGAGCGCGAAGAGGCGCGTCGCGCCGCGCAGGTGCTGCTCGAGACGATCGAGGCGCACGTTGTCGCTGCGCGCGAGGCGCTGGCCGAGGCCGAGCGCGCCGAGCAGGAGGCCCGCACAGCCGCCGATGACGCGCGCCGCCACGAGGCCGACGTTCGTGGTGCCGCTGCGGCCGCCGAGGCCAAGGCGCAGAGCTCCGAGGCGCGCCTCAAGGAGCTGAAGGACTCGATCGAGCGCGGCGATGGCCTCGACGGCGCACTCGTGCGTCTGCGCGACCGCGGTGTCTCGCTCGTCACCGATCAGATCCGACCCGACCAGGGCGTGGAGCGCGCCGTCGCCGCTGTGCTCTCGTGGCGCGCCACCGAAGCCGTTGCGCGCGCCGCCAGCGACGCAGTCGACCTGCTCGCCGATGATGCGCTGGAAGGCGCTGCGCTGCTGTGCCTCGACCGTCTTCCCAGCCGTCAGGCCGAGGGGCCGGGCGTACCGCTCGCCTCACGCGTGCAGACCTCAGGCGACGTGCCGAACGGACTCTTCGACGGCGTGCTGCTCGTCGAGCGCTCCGAAGACCTGCTTGACGTTCGTCGCGGCATCGGCGTACTCGCCGACGGTCGCGGCTTCGACGCCGACCGCGGCATCGCGTTCCGCGCAGGAGACGCCGCCGGTCGGGCGCTGGCGCGCAAGCGCGACCTCGCTGGCGTGGAGCAGCAGGTCCGCGAGGATCAGACCGCCCGCACGGCTGCGGCCGCCGCACTGGCCGACGCCACGCGGCAGCGCGAGTCGGTCGAGCAGGCCGAGACCGTCACGCGCACTGCTGTCGCCACTGCGCGTGACAGCCAGCTGCGCCTCGAGCGCGAGCTTGGCGAGGCCGGCCGTGAGGCCGATCGTCTGGCGCGCCTCGATGAGGCCACGGCCGAGCGCCTGCGCACCGCGAGCGAGGACGCCGAGACGTCTGCAGCACGCGCTGCTGCCGCGCAGACCGAGGTTGCCGCGCTCGAGAGCGGACTCGCCGCCCTGCGCGAGCGCGTTGCGGAGCGCACCACGGAGCACGAGGCTGCCGAGGCCGTGCGTGTCGGCCTGCAGACCGAGGTCGCCGATCGCCGTGGGCGCCGGGCCGCCTCCGAGGAGCGTGCCGAGCGCGCCCGCGTCGAGGGAGCCCGCCTGCGCACGCTGGCGACCGAGCAGGAGCGCCAGGCCGAGCTGGCTCAGAAGGGCGCCGCCGCGCTCACCGCCGTCGTCGATCAGCTGCCCACGATCCTCGAGACGATCCGCGCCTCGCTCGTGACCGCCGAGCGCTTCCGCGAGCCGGCCCGCGCGCAGACGCAGGCCGGTGAGGCGCGGGTCACGGAACTCGGGGCCGAGCTGCGCTCCTGCGCCGACGACGACGCCCGACTGGGGGCCGAACGTCGCGATGCCGCCGGCAAGGTTGCCGCACTGGGCGTCGAGCTCGAGCGCTGCGAGGAGCGCCTCACTGATCTCAGCACGCGCCGCCGCGAGCTGATCGACCAGCAGGGCGAAGGTGCGAAGGATGTCGTCGATCTGACGGAGCCGCTGCCGGAGGACGAGCGCACCACGCGCGAGGGTAAGGTCGAGCGCCTTGAGCGCCGCATCGTGCAGCTCGGTGCCGTCAACCCGCTCGCCAAGGAGGCGTACGAGGAGGCCAAGCAGGAGGCCGACGACATCACCGAGCAGATCACCGACCTCGAGAAGTCCGTCGCCGAGCTGCGCAAGCTCGTCCGGGAGCTCGGTGCCGAGATCCGAAACCGCTTCGAGAGCACGTACCAGACCGTGGAGGCGGGTTTCGCTGAGGTCATGGAGACGTTGTTCCCTGGCGGCTCGGGTCGGCTCAAGCTGGTCGATCCCGCCGATGTCGTCGACCTCGAGGGCGAGGAAGAGGCCGTCGAGGCCGCCGACGCGCACGACGGCCAGGACGAGGATCCCGCGGTCGAGGCCGAGAACGATCTCGACGACCTCGATGCGGTACGCGAGGCGCCCGAGCCGGGCGTCGAGCTCGAGGTGCAGCCGGCCGGCAAGAAGATCCGCTCGCTGCAGGTCCTGTCGGGCGGCGAGAAGTCGATGGCCGCTCTCGGCTTCACCTTCGCGCTCATGCTCGCGCGCCCCAGTCCGTTCTACGTCCTCGACGAGGTTGATGCCGCCCTCGACGAGGTCAACATCGACCGCTTCCTCGAGCTCGTCAACCGTTTCCGCGATCGCGCGCAGTTCATCGTCATCACGCACCAGGCCGGCACGATGGAGGCCGCGGACGCCCTGTACGGCGTCTCGATGCCGGGCAACGGCGTGTCGCAGGTGATCTCGCGGCGCCTGCCGCGTGAGAGCGATGGCCCTGCGCTCGCCGCCGCGCCGGATCTGGCGTAGCCCATGGCCGACCCGCATCAGATGTTCTCGGGGCTCGGCGACCTCCCCGCTGCAGAGGAGGTGCCGCAGGCCGAACAGGGCGGGGGCGGCTTCTTCCGTCGCCTCGTTGATGGACTGTCGAAGTCGAGCAAGGCGCTCACCGGGCAGATCCAGTCGATCGCATTCGATCCCGACGATGCTGAGGCGTGGGAGCAGCTCGAGGAGGCATTGCTCCTCGCCGATTGCGGCGTGCCGGCGACCGTCGAGATCATCGGCCGCCTCGAGCGCCGTGCCGCCGCCGGGGGCCTGACGCCAGGAGCGGATCTGGCCCCGGCGTTGGCCGAGGAGATCGCCGATCTGCTGGCCGGTGCCGAGGCGCGTATCGACGTGTCGCACGAGCCGACGGTGATCCTGATGGTTGGCGTCAACGGCACCGGCAAGACGACCACCGTCGGCAAGCTGGCCGAGCATCTGCGTCGCGTCGGCAAGAGCGTCGTGATCGCCGCGGCCGACACCTTCCGCGCCGCTGCCGACGAGCAGCTGCAGGTCTGGGCCGAGCGCGCCGACGCCGACTTCGTCGGCTCGGCCCACGGCGGCGATCCAGCCGCGGTCGCCTTCGACGGGATCGAGGCCGCCGTGGCGCGCGGTCGCGACGTGGTCCTCGTCGATACCGCCGGTCGTCTGCAGAATCAGGTCGGGTTGATGGACGAGCTCGCCAAGATCCGCCGCGTCATCAACGGCCGCATGGAAGGCGCACCGCACGAGACGCTGCTCGTCGTGGATGCCACCACGGGTCAGAACGGCCTGCAGCAGGCGCGCCTGTTCGGCGAGGCGACGCCGCTGACGGGCATCGTGCTGACGAAGCTCGACGGCACGGCCAAGGGTGGAATCGCGCTGGCGATCGCGCACGAAATCGGCGTCCCGATCAAGCTGATCGGCGTCGGCGAGTCGCTCGACGATCTGCGCGCGTTCGACGCCGCGTCCTACGCACGCGCCCTGCTCGGCCTCGGCGCCGAGTAGGCCCGCTCCGGCGGGGTTGCGAAGATCCCGGTGATGGCTTCCCCGGTCCTGATCTGGCTCCGCCGCGACCTGCGGCTCGACGACTCGCACGCGATCGTGGCTGCCCTCGAGACCGGTGCGCCGCTTGCCTTCCTCTATGTCCTCGACCCCGCGATGAAGGGGCGCGGCGTGGGCCATGCACAGCTGGGGTTCATCGTCGAGGGGCTCGAGGACCTGCAGACGCGGCTCGCGGAGCGCGGGGGAGGGCTGATCGTCCGTCGCGGCGACACCGTCCAGCACCTCGTCGATGTCGCGCGCGAGCTCGGCGCTCAGCGTGTGTGCGCGAATCGTGACGAGGAGCCCGCAGCTGGCGTCGTCGAGCGAGCGGCTGAGGACGCGCTGCGCGGCATTGGCGTCGAGCTGCTGGTGGTGGACGACGAGGTCAACGTGCCGCACGAACTGGTCCTCACGAAGGAGGGCAATCCCTGTCGCACCTACTCGGCCTACGCTCGCGGCGTGCGCCGGGTGCTCGAGGAGCTGCCCGCCCCACCGCACGACTACGATCTCAAGGGTCGTCTGCACCCGACGCCGGTGCCGGAGATCCCGTCGGTCGAGACGCTCGTCGGGCGTCCCGTGTCCCTGCGTTCCGATGTGCCCGGTGGCGAGACGCACGCGCTGGCGCGCCTGCGCGCGTGGCGCGACGACGGCTATCTCGCCCGCTACGCCGACGACCGTGATCTCGTGGCCGAGCCTGACGCCACGTCGCGCCTGTCGGGCTACCTGCGCCAGGGCATGCTCTCGCCGCGTCGCGCTCTGCATGTCGCCGATCGCGCGGGCGCGCCCAAGTACGCGAGCGAGCTCCTGTGGCGCGACTGGTTCAAGTACGTCCTGCATCACCATCCAGACCTCGCGGAGCACTGCATCGATCCGCGCTACGACCACATCGAGTGGATCGGCACCGACGAGCACTTCGAGGCCTGGACGCGCGGCGAGACGGGCTTCGGGATGGTCGACGCCGCCATGCGCCAGCTGCTCGAGACCGGCTCGATCGCGAACCGCGCCCGCATGGTCGCCGCGAGCTTCCTCGTCAAGGATCTCCACATCGACTGGCGCCGCGGCGAGCAGTGGTTTCGCCGCCACCTCACCGACGGCGACCTCGCCTCGAACGCCGGCTCCTGGCAGTGGGTAGCCGGCACCGGTCTCGACGCCGCCCCGTACTTCCGGGTCTTCAATCCGGATCTGCAGGAGAAGAAGTTCGACCCAACCGGCGCCTACGTCAACCACTGGGCGCCGGATCGCCCCCTGCGTATCGTCGATCACGGCCGCGAGCGCGACATCACCCTCGCCGCCTACAAGGCCGTCAACGCGGAGCTCGCCGACCCCTCGTAGGCGTCACCGCCATCCAACCCCATCGGAGAGCCGATGACATCATGGGCCCGGGCCCATCACGTCATCGGCATCGTGTGACGCAGCCGCGCGGCACACGCGCCGGCACGCACGTGAATGCGCCCCGTGCGCACGTAGGTTGCGCGTAATGCGCGCCCATCTCCGGTCACCTTCGCTCTCCTCGGCGCGCATGCGCACGAGATCGGCATAGAGACTGGCGTGGGCGCGAGGACAAGATGGGCCCGGGCCCATCGTGTCCGGCCGGTGCCGCGGCGAACCCGCATCGCTCTGCGGGTCGATCGCCGTGCGAGGCGCGCTGCGTCGGTCGAATTCCGCAAATTGGGGCAATGCGCGCCGTTTTCGCGCAGGGGCGCATGGCGCTCGGGTTGCGGCGCGGTCGCTGGTCCTAGCATTGCTGACGCGACGCACGCCATGTGTGCACGGACACGCGCGTGCAGCGCGCGGACGTGCGCGCGGAACTCGCCGAATCAGGCGGCCTGCGAGCCGAACAGCTCCGGATAGAGCCGCACGCAGAGTTCTTTCGCCTTGCCGTACTCGGCGTCGGAGAGGTCGCCGTTGAAGATCTCTCGGAGCTCGCGGTCGAAGTCGCCGATGAAGCGACCGGCATAGTCGTTCTTCGTCTCGAGCTCGAGACGGATCTGCGATGGGCCGAGCGGGAAGCGCAGCCGGTCCCAGCAGAGCTCGACGTGGTGGAGACCCTGAACGTAGTCGTGCGTGGAGCGGCGGTTCTCGAGCTCGCCGATCATCGCGAGTTTCGGCTTCTTGCCGATCACGCCGACGAGCTTCTCCTGCAGGCCCGCGGCATCGAGCGCGTCGAGCATCTCGCCGCCGTCCGCCGGGATGTGATCGACGGGGAACTCGATCTCCTCGCGTTCGCGCGCCCGATCCGCGCGCCGTGTGGACGGCCCCTTCCACGTGAGGAACGGGGTGGGCAGGTTCGACTGGCGGCGGATCCGCAGCGAGCAGCCCGCACGGCGCAGGTCGAGGTCGCCCGTATCGAAGAAGGTGTCGCGGATGTCGAACAGCGCCGAGCCGGCAAGCGAGAAGTTGGCGAGCTCCGCCGGAACCATCAGTGGCTCGTCGCCGGTGTACAGGTACTGGAGCTCGATTTCCATGCGACTCGGGCATTGTCCCACCCGGTGCGGCGGGCACACCGCGGCGAGTCCGTATGATCCGAGCACCGGCGTGGCCGGCCCGACACGATGCTCGATTCCCTTTCCGACCGACTTGGCAATGCGCTCGGCGATCTCCGCTCCAGCGGACGCCTGAGCGAAGACGACATCAATACCGCTATGCGCGAGATCCGTCTCGCGCTGCTCGAGGCGGACGTCAACTTCGATGTCGTCAAGCAGTTCGTCGCGACGGTCAAGGAGCGCGCTCTCGGCGCCGAGGTCTCCGAGAGCCTCACGCCGGGCCAGGAGGTCGTCAAGATCGTCCACGACGAGCTGACGAAGCTGATGGGCGAGGGCAGCACGAAGCTCGAGCTGACCGGCTCGCCCGCGGTGATCCTCGTCTGCGGTCTGCAGGGATCGGGCAAGACGACGACGTGCGGCAAGCTCGCGAAGCTGATCGAGAAGCAGGGCAAGCGCCCGGCGCTTGTGGCCTGCGACGTCTACCGCCCCGCGGCCATCACGCAGCTGGTCACCGTCGGCGGCCAGGCTGGCGTGCCCGTCTACGAGCACGGCACCGACATGAACCCGGTGGAGATCGCCAAGCGCGGCATCCAGCAGGCGAAGGAGGAGGGCCGCGACGTCGTCATTGTCGACACCGCTGGTCGCCTCACCGTCGATACCGAGTTGATGGACGAGCTCATCAAGATCCGCGACGCGGTCAAGCCGACCGACACGCTGCTGGTGCTCGACGCGATGACGGGTCAGGACGCCGTCAATACGGCACAGAACTTCCAGAAGGCGATCGATTTCAGTGGTCTGATCCTGACGAAGCTCGACGGCGATGCCCGCGGCGGCGCCGCGCTCAGCGTCCGCGCCATCACGGGCGTGCCGATCAAGGTCATCACCACGGGCGAGAAGCTCGACCAGATCGAGGAGTTCCATCCGGATCGCCTGGCGTCCCGGATCCTCGGCATGGGCGATGTCCTCAGCCTGATCGAGCGCGCCGAGCAGTTCGTCGACAAGGACAAGGCGGAAGAGCTCGAGCGGAAGATGCGCAAGGCCGAGTTCGGCCTGGACGACATGCTCGACCAGCTGCGCTCGATCCGGAAGATGGGCTCGCTGTCGAGCGTCCTCGGGATGCTGCCGGGTGTTGGCAAGCAGTTGAAGAACGCCAACGTCGATGAGGGCCAGCTCGATCGCGTCGAGGCGATCATCCTCTCGATGACGCCCGAGGAGCGCGCGAATCCCAAGCTGATCAACGGCTCCAGACGCGTCCGCATCGCCAACGGCTCCGGCGTGACGGTCACCGAGGTGAACGCCCTGCTCAAGCAGTACGAGCAGATGAAGAAGATGATGAAGAGCTTCGCCGGGGGCAAGGGCAAGATGCCGAAACTGCCCAAGGGGATGGAATTGCCGCCTGAGTTGCAGGGTTAGGGTAGAGTCCACGCCGTGGTCAAGCTACGCCTCGCCCGATTCGGGTCCAAGAAGAATCCGATCTACCGCATCGTCGTCCAGAACGACGCTTCGCCGCGGAACGGTCGCGCGATCGAGAACATCGGTCGCTACAACCCCCAGCTCGAGCCCTCGCTGATTGAAATCAACGAGGAGCGGGCGAAGTACTGGCTTGCCAACGGCGCTCAGCCGTCGCAGCCGGTCTATCGCCTGCTGCAGAAGCAGGGCATCATCTAATCGATGGGGGCCACGCCCCCGAAGGATGTCCGCGAGCTGTGCGAGTACCTCGTGCTCGGGCTCGTCGACGATCCTGATGCCGTCACGGTGACGGTCGAGATGACGGATGACGCGATCGTGCTGCGCATCGTCGTGGCGCCGGAGGATCGCGGTAAGGTGATTGGGCGCGGCGGTCGCGTCGTGCGTGCGATCCGCAGCGTTGTGCGCGCCGGCGCCGTCAAGAGCGGCCGCCGCGTCCTCGTCGAGGTCGACGAGACCCCCGCCGAGGCATGACGGCCGACTATCCGTGGCGTCCCGAGCGCGTGCGCGTCGGGACGATCGGCAAGGCGCATGGCCTGGACGGCTCGTTTCGCGTCGCCGACCCGTGCGGCTGGTGGGACTTTCCCAAGGGCAGCAGCGTGCTCGTCAACGGCGAGCCGCGCACCGTGGCGCGTTGCCGCGGTGACGAGCTGGCGCCGCTGATTCAGCTGGAGGGAGCGGGGGACCGCACGTCGTGCGAGCTCCTGCGCGGGGCCGCGCTCGAGCTGCCGCGCGAGGAGATCCCTGAGCCCGACGACGACTTCTATTTCCGCTTCGACATGGTCGGCTGCACGGTCCAGCACGCCGACGGCACGGTGCTCGGCACCGTCGAGGCCGTGGAGGACGGCGTCGCGCACGACCAGCTCGTCGTCGGCGAGCACCGCATCCCGTTCGTGGCTGTGATCGTCCCGACCGTCGACATCCCCGGCCGCCGCATGGTGCTCACGGAAGGCTGGGAGCCGGTCGCCGTCGAGTAAGGCGGCCCACGTGGGCTTTGGCGAAGGAGTATTCTCCTCACATGCGCCGTCGTCTGCTCGTTCTCCTTGCTCTGCTCGCCCTCGGCTCGCTCGTCGCTGCATTGCCCGCGTCTGCTGCGTCGCATGACGTGCGCGCGAAGAAGAAGACCTGTGTACTGAAGAAGAAGGCCAAGTGCAAGAAGGCCAACCTCTCGAAGCGGAAGATCGGTAAGCAGAACCTGGCTGGCGCGAAGCTGGCCGGAGCGAACCTCTCCGGCGCATCGCTAACCGGGACGAACCTTGCCGGCGCCGACCTGACGGGTGCGAACCTCCGCGGCGCCACGCTCAAGGGCGTGAATCTCTCCGGGGCGACGCTGACAGGAGCAACGTTCGCCGCCGCGCAACTCGATGGCGTCGACTTTTCCGCGCCGGGAGCCAATCGGCGGCGAACGAGAAGTGCGCTGAGCGCCTTCGGCTGCGCGTTCTCGATGATCCGTGTGGACGGTGCATCGATCACGGCCCGCTGCAAGGGCGCGAGCTTGCGCAAGGTCGTGTTCACCGGTGCGAGCATCGGCAACTCTGATTTCTTGGGCGCAGACCTCGAAGAGGCGGATTTCACTGGCGCCGTCGTGAAGAACGCCGACTTCCGGTTGGCGAACATGAGCGCGGTGGAGTTAGCGAAGAGCTCGATTTCGAAGAGCATGTTCGGGGAGGCAGTGCTCGAACGAGCCACTGCCCAGGGCGCCAAGATCGAGATCAGCGACTTCGCCGACGCGTTGGTCATGGAGTTCAGCCCCATGCTGGTGCTAACGCGGTACAGCGCCGGGAACCGTCTGGCGGGCACGCTCGGCCTTAACGGTTCCACGTGGATCGGCATTGAGGCGGCGCAAGGCACCCGGGTAAGCGCCTCGGTGGAAGCGGCGTCGAACAACGCCGTCTGGAGGTTCAAGCCAGTCTCATGCGGCTTGCCGTGTAAGTACGACGGCATCGCTGACGATACGTTCACGGTGACGCTCATGGCTCCGGCCGGCTCCACCGTGTCCGCGACGAGCGGAATTACCTGTACTGGGACGGGCTTCATCACCTGTAAGGGAACGCTGGCCGGGTCGACGATGAGCATCAAGGTCATACCGCCGCTCCTCGTCACGGTGAACTCCGAGCTCCAGAACGGCGCACCTACGCCGATGTCGAAGATCCGTTTCGAGTCGGTCGCCGCCAATGGGACGCGTACGACGTTGACCACGTGCGTGACGCAAACGACCTGCACGGCGGGCGTCGCGACGGGCACCTCTGTGCGCGTCTCGGTCTTTCGTCAGTATTCGAACGGCTACTTTGGCATGAATTGTCCAGGTGAGACCGGCGACGCGTTCACGAACAACAAGACGCTCTTCCCGAACATGGATGACACCCTCTCGGGCGACCCCGGCGACACGACGCGGTACGCCCTGCACCGCTACTGCGACGCCTTCACGGTGACCGGCGATGTCACGTTGACGGCCATCAACGACACGCCCAACGGCACACCCTCCGGCTAACGGGCCGAGACGCGCCATGATTCCGGCGTGGCCCTCTCGCTCGACATCCTGACGCTCTTCCCCGCTTGGTTTGACTGGCTCGGCGAGGAACGGCACGTCAAGAACGCGCTCGATGGCGAGCT
>CAINDT010000162.1 GCA_903847495.1 uncultured Actinomycetes bacterium | reverse complement strand
TGGACCGCCGGCGTCCTGTTCATCGCCACGATCGCCGGCACGGTCACGGGCGTTACGGCCTGGTTCTTGGGCGTCCCCTTCGCGCTGGCGCTGGCCCTGCTCGTGGGCGTGCTCGACGTGATCCCGCTCGTCGGCGCGACGATCGGCTCGATCGTCGCCGTGCTCGTGGCGCTCACGCACAGCGTGACGGCCGGCATCGTGATGCTCGTGCTGGCGGTCGTCTACCAGTTCGTCGAGAACCACATCATCCAGCCGGTGGTGATGCGCAAGAGCATCGACGTCTCGCCGTTCATCGTGATCGTGGCCGTGTTGATCGGCGCCTCGCTGCTCGGCATCATCGGCGCGCTGCTGGCGATTCCCGTCGCGGGGTCGGTGCAGGTCGTCCTGCGCCAGGTGCTCGAGGCGCGTCGTTCCCGTGTGGCTGCCGAGCGGCAGTTGATGCTGGACCTGGATGACGGGACCGTCATCGCCGTCGAAGGAGATTCGTCGTGAGTGAGCCGTTGCGCATCCTGATCTGGTCGGACTTCCTTTGACCGTTCTGCCGTGTCGCGTGTGAGCGCGCGACGTGGCTCGAGCGCCAGTATGGCGCTCAGATCGAGTGGCTCCCCTGGGACCTGCATCCGGAGTACCCGCCTGAGGGCATCCCGCGGGCCGACCTGATCGCCAAGTACGGCGAGGAGCACGTGGAGCGCGTTGCCGCGATGTTCGCGGAGAGCGGCTTCGCCTACGCTCCGCATCCGGAGATCACGCCGAACACGCAGCTCGCACTCGAGCTCGGCGAGCTGGCGCGCGCGGAGGGCTGTCATCCCGCATACCACGAGGCCGTCATGCAGGCCATGTGGGAGCAGGAGCGCAACGTCGCCGACCCCGACGTGATCCGCGACGTCGCCATCTCGGTTGGCCTTGCCGCCGAGGCCGTCGATGAGGCGATCGCCTCGCGGCGTTTCCGTCCCGTCGTCCAGGAGTCGACGCGCGAGGCGCACGCGATGGGCATCAACGCCGTGCCAGCCTTTGTCCTGCAGGAGAAGTACCTGCTGATGGGCGCCCAGCCGCACGAGGTCTTCGAGCAGGTGATCGCGCAGCTCGAGGCGGGCTCCGTCCAGATCGACGACTGACTCGCATACGAACATATGTTCGATTAGACTGGGTGGGCGATGCTGCTCGCCCTGCACATTCCCCGTCTCCCCCTGCTCGTTGCCCTGGCTGCGCAGGGCACGCGGCAGCCGGAGACGGGCGTACCCGTCGCGCTCGGCCCCGCTCCCTTCGGCGAGGCACGGATCGGCCTGCCCTCGGCCGTGGCCGAGGCGAGCGGCGTGCGCAGCGGCATGCCGCTGTCGGAGGCGCTCACCCTCTGCCCCGGTCTGCGGCTCGTGCCGCCCGATCCGGTCGGGCTCGAGGAACGCGCGGCGCGACTGCTGCGCGACGTCGATGCGCTCGGTCTGCCCGTTGAGGAGATCGCACCCGGCCGTGTCCTGATCGACGCGACGCCGGGGCTGCGGCTGCACGGTGGTCCGCGCCGCCTGATCGAGCGCCTGCACGAGCTCGCGCGACCGGATGAGACGCTCCGTCTCGGCGCTGCTCCTACCCGCTTCGCCGCGCTGATGGCCGCGCGGCTCGCCCGGCGTCGCCCGCGCGTGCTCGGTGCCGAGGAGGTGCTCGAGGCGATTGCGCCGCTGCCGGTTCGGCTGCTGCACGAGGACGGCGGCAGTCCCGCCGAGCTCTGCGAGGCGCTCACCCTGGTCGGCATCGATCGCCTCGGCGGAGTTGCCTCCCTCTCGCGCATCGCCGTACGCGACCGCTTCGGGCCGGCCGGTGTCGCGGCCTGGCAGATGGCTCGCGGCGAGGACGGCGCGGCGATCGTCGCGCAGGTGCCGCCGCGGCTGGTCCGCAGCGTGCTCCGACCCAACGAGCCGATCGCCACCGATGCCGCGCTCGAGCAGGCGATGGGAATCCTGATCAGTCGCACCGTGCTGCTGCCCGAGCGTGGCGATGCGGCACCGCGGCTGCTGCGCCTGCAGGCACGCCTCGTCACCGGCGAGTCCTGGAGCTGCGAGGTGCCGCTGCGCGAGCCGACCGTCGATGTGCCGCGGCTGCTGCTGGCGCTGCTGCCGAAAGCTCGTCGGCTGCCCGCTCCGGCCGAGCGTCTGGCCTTGACCTTCGCCGAGCTGTCGGCAGATGCGCGTCAGCTGACACTGCTCGAGCGCGAGGGCGCCGAGCGCGATCGCCGCCTCGAGGGTGCTGCGCAGCAGGTGCGCGCGGCGGTCGGCGAGGGGGCTCTGCTCCGCGTCGTCGGCGTCGACCCGGCCAGTCGCCTGCCCGAGCGCCGTTACGGGCTCACACCGCGGTGAGCGCATCGCTGCGACCGCTGCCGTCGCAGACGCCACGCGCCTGCCGCGTCGGCCCCGCTGCCGACGGCCGGCCGCTCAGCGTCGATGGCTGCGCAGTCGAGGCCGTGCGCGAGGAGTGGCGCATCGAGGAGGGCTGGTGGGGCACACCCTGTCGCCGCCGCTGCTTCGCCGTCGCGCTTGTCGGCGGGCGGCTCTGCACCGTCTACGAGGATCGCCGCAACGGCACCTGGTGGCGCTATGGCAGCTGACTACGTCGAGCTGCATTGCCACTCGGCCTACTCGTTCCTCGACGGCGTGGCGCACCCCGAGGAGCTCGTCGATCGCGCCTGCGCGCTCGGCTACACGGCGCTGGCCCTGACCGACCACGACAACCTCTGCGCCGCCCTCCCCTTTGCCCACGCTGCGACGGCGGCTGGGCTGCAGGCGATCACCGGCTGCGAGTTGACCGTCGAGACCGATGGCGATGCGCATCATCTCGTCCTGCTCGTCGAGAGCCGTGCCGGCTACGCGAACCTCTGCCGACTGATCACCGCAGCGCACGCCGGCACGCGTGGCGCCGATGGCACGGTCGCCCAGGCGCCGCAGGTCGGCTTGGAGCTTGTGCTGGCGCACGCCGAGGGGCTCACCTGCCTGACCGGCTGTCCCGACCGGGGCGTGCTGCGCAGCGTCGATCCACTGGTGGCCCGCAGACGCCGGGATCGGCTGCTGGAGGCCTTCGGGGAGCGCCTGGCGATCGAGCTGCAGCGTCCCTTTCGCCAGGGGGCCGAGCAGCAGTTGCGGACCTTCGCGCAACTGGCGCGAGAACGGCGTATCCCTGTCGTTGCCACGAACGACGTGCACCTGCACCTGCGGCGCCGTGGACCGCTGCAGGACGTGCTCGTCGCGATCCGCGAGCACGCCTCGCTCGACGCCTGCACGGCGCGACTGCGCGGCAATCGCGAGCACGTGCTGAAGGCACCAGCCGACATGGTCGAGTTGTTCGCCGACCTGCCTGAGGCGATCCGGGAGACGCGCCGCATTGGCGAGCGCTGTGGCTTCGACCTGACACGGAGCCTCGGCTACCGACCGCCGGAGCGCGAGTCCGACTCCGACCGAGCGCTCAAGGAGCTGTGCGAGCTGCATCTTGACGCCCGGTACCCGCCTGCCTCACCCTGGCGGCAGGAGGCCGTGGAGCGGCTCGCCACCGAGCTCGCGCTGATCCGCCGCCATGATCTGGCCGGGTTCTTCCTGCTGCACCGGGAGATCCTCGAATTGGCACGCGAGGTCGCGCTCGAGATCCGCGGCGCCGATGCCGCGCGCAACGTGCTGCCGCCCGGGCGCGGTCGCGGTTCCAGCGTCGGCTCGATCGTCTGCTACCTGACCGGCCTCTCGCATATCGATCCCGTGGCCGGGCGGCTGTCGCTCGGACGCTTCCTCAACGAGGAGCTCGCCTCCACGCCCGATATCGATCTGGACTTCCCGCGCGACATCCGCGCCGAGCTGATCCGCCGCATTCACACGCACTACGGCGATCAGCAGGCCGCGCTGGTGGGCGCCTTCGCCACCTACCGCTCGAAGGGCGCGATCCGCGAGATCGGCAAGGCTCTGGCGCTGCCAACCGGCGATATCGCCCGCCTTGCCGCGGCCTCCGACGGCTGGAGCGCGGAGGCGGTCGGTGAGGAGCTGCGGCGGGTGCCGGGCCTGCGCGAGCGGGCCGATGATCGTCGCCTGCGGCTTCTGGCCACGCTGTGCGCCCAGATCAGCGGGCTGCCACGGCATCTCTCCCAGCACCCGGGAGGGATGATCGTCTCCGATCGGCCGCTCAGCGAGCTCGTACCGCTCCAGCCCGCGGCCATGGCCGGGCGCACCATCTGCCAGTGGGACAAGGACGCCGTCGCCGACGCCGGGTTCCTCAAGATCGACCTGCTCGGTCTCGGCATGCTCAGCGCCGTCGAGCGCTGTGTCTCGGAGATCCACCGCAGCACGGGCCGCAGCGTCGATCTGTCACGCGTGCCGCTCGATGACGACGCCGTCTATGCGGAGATCCGCGCGGCCGATACCGTCGGCGTCTTCCAGATCGAGTCGCGCGCGCAGATGCAGACCCTGCTGCGCGTGCAGCCCACCTGCCTCGACGACCTGGTGGTCGAGGTCGCGCTCGTCCGCCCCGGCCCGATCCAGGGCGGCGCCGTCAACCCCTACATCCAGCGTCGTATGGCCCGGCGTGCAGATCCCACCATCCCCATCCCCTACGAGCATCCGTTGCTCGAGGAGCCGCTGCGCGAGACGCTCGGCGTGATCATCTTCCAGGATCAGGTGCTCGATGTTGCGCAGGCATTGGCGGGCTTTACGCCGGGGCAGGCCGAGGCGCTGCGACGGGCGATGAGCCGACGGCGCAGCCGGGCGGGACTCGAGGCTCAGTGGCAGGCCTTCCTGACGGGCACGGCGGACCGCGGCGTGCCGGAGCACATCGCGCGCACCGTGTTCCGGCAGATTCTCGCGTTCTCCGCGTTCGGCTTCCCCAAGTCGCACTCGGCGGCCTTCGCCCTGCTCGCGTACCAGAGCGCGTGGCTACGGCACCATCACCCGGCGGCGTTCCTCTGCGCGCTGCTGATGGAGCAGCCGATGGGGTTCTATCCGCCTGCCTCCTTGATCCGCGACGCCGAGCGTCGAGAGGTGCAGGTGTTGCCGGTCGACATCCGGCACTCACAGGTCGAGGCCCGTTGCGAGGGCGAGCGAGCCGTGCGGCTCGGTCTGCGACAGGTGATCGGCCTCGGCGAGGAGGATGCCGCCGCGATCGTCGCGGAGCGCGAGCAGCGAGGAGCGTTTGCCGATGTGCGGGCTCTGGCCAATCGCCTCGACCTGCCCACGCAGCGGCTGCAGCGACTGATCGCTGCCGGCGCCTGCGATGCGCTTGGGCCGCGTCGTCGATTGCTGTGGGAGCTCGGACTGGCGGCGCGCCCGCTCGGACAGGGGATGGGCAGCCAGCTGGCCTTCGACCTGCAACTCGGCGAGGCACCACGGGGGCTGCCCGAGCCCGGGGCCTGGGAGCTGCTCGTCTCCGACTACGCGACGACGGGCGTCTCCGTGCGGGAGCATCCGATTCGGCAGTTGCGGCCGCTGCTCGATGTCGACCTCCTCGACTCATCGCGGCTCGCGGGCCTACCGCACGGTGCACCGGTGGTGATTCCCGGTCTCGCCGTGGCCCGTCAGCGTCCCGGCAGCGCGAAGGGCATCGTGTTCCTCCTGCTGGAGGACGAGCACGGGCTGTTCAACCTCGTGCTGATGCCCGACGTGTACGAGCAGCATCGCCTGTTGGCGCGCAGCGAGCCGCTGCTGCTGGTCCGCGGCACGCTCGAGCTGCGGGAGGGGCAGACCACCGTTCGCGTCGAGTCGTTGGCGCCCTTGGACCTGCCCCGCCGCCGCGCGCTGCCCCTGGAGGCCGACCTCCAGCAGTTGCGCAGCGTGGCGCCACCGCCGCAGCACTTCGCGCAGGGGCGCCGACGCGCTTAGGCGACGTCGGTGCGATACAGCAGGACGGGCATGCCCATCTCAGCGAACGCGTAGACCGCGGCGGAATCGCTGGCGGGAACGCGCACGCAGCCGTGCGACGCCGGGTACTCGGGCACGTCGGCGTACTCGTGCATCGCGAAGCCCTCGAAGAAGTACGAGGCGTACGGCAGCCACGACTTGAACGGCTTCGACCAGCTCCGCAGCTCCTGGCGCGTGACGGTGAAATCGCCAACGGGGGTGTTTCCCGTCGCCCCGCTGGAGATATGGACGACGCGCGCCACGCTGCCGTCGGCGTTCACGAGCAGCAGGACCTGCCGTGTCAGGTCCACTTCGATGTGGCGTCCGGCCTCGGTGCGTCGGGCTACGGGACGATCGGCGCGGTGTGCGAGGGCAACCGTCTCGGCACCAGCGACACCCGTGCGGTCGAGTCGTTCGTAGCCCTGGAAGCCCGTGACCGCCTGCCACGTCGCGCTGTCGAAGCTGCCTGTGACGAAGCGCGGCGCCAGGTAGCCAAGGCGCGCGAGGCTCTGCTGCAACTCGCGCACGCCCGCGCCGCGATCGCCGTACTCGAACCCGCCGGGGAAGCGGGTGCCGGGATCCTTGCCGGCCTGAGCGCGATAGGTGATCGCGAAGTACCCGGCCGCTGCCGTTCGACCCCACGTCGTGAACTGCCGGCGTCCCTTGCCGAGCTGGTCGCGCGTCGCCGTGCCGAAGCCGTCCACGATGGCGCCATCGCCGCCGTCGATCACGGTCCAGCCGGTGACCCAGTCCAGCAGGCCCTGCGACCAGCGGAGGGTGTCGGTTGTCGTCGTGGAGCTGCGCGTCCAGCGGGTGTGGTTCTCCGTGCCGTTGCGCTCGAGGCGCACGGTCGTCTGGACGCGGGCGATGTCGTCGAAGATCACGGGTACCCGCGCCGTGGCCTCCTTGAGGGAGACGGTCAGGGCGTGGTTGGACTCCCCGGAGAAGCGAATACGACCGCCGCTCGAGGGATGCACGCCGTAAACGAGGTTGCGATCGGAGAGCGCGGTCGCCCAGTTGAGGCTGACGGATTGCGAGCCGGCGGGGAGGTTGACCACGATCGGGGTTCGCACGCCGGCGGAGCGCAGCGCGCGGATGGCGTTGCTCTGCGACCAGATCCACGCCTCCGTGTCGCTGCACGCAGGGCCCGCGGTGAACGCACTGCAGGCGGGATCGGTCTCGGGGAGATACCAGACGTTGCTCTTGCGCGGGAACCAGCTGGCGAGGGTTCGCAGCCAGGGCCCCTGTTCCTCGGAGGTGAGCGGGACGTTGGCGAAGAGGATCTGCAGTCCGTGCGCCTTGGCGAGCCGCTGCAGGCGTTG
>CAINDT010000161.1 GCA_903847495.1 uncultured Actinomycetes bacterium | reverse complement strand
CCGAGGCATCGGGATCGACTGGCAGCAGCGTGACGTGGTCGGGGGCGTCCTGGTTGGAGCGGTCCACGCCGGCCGAGCCGAGCACGTGCCCGTGGGCGGTGCGGCCGATGATGAACGCGCCGCGGCTGCGCACGACCTCGGCCGACTCACGCAGGATCACCTCCACGACACGTGGGTCGCCGCCGTCAGCGGCGCGCTCGAGCGCCTCGGGCGACGGCTCGACATCGGCGAGATCGACGATGCGTCCCTCGGCCTTCGAGACCGGCTTCTGCGCGACTACGAGCACGTCGCCGTTGGCGAGTGCCTCACCGGCGTCGGCGATGGCGCCGAGCAGCAGGGCGGCCAGATCGTCGCCCGGGCGAATGCGCGCGGCCAACGGAATCGGGATGACCTGAATCACGCCAGCACCGCGGCGGCCAGGCCTGTACGCACGGCGGCGTCCTTCATCAGCGTCGGCACCACGACTGCGCGCATGGCGAGCGCATCGAGGTCGGGCGCCAGCGCGGCGTCCTCGGGGTCGAGCACGTACGCGCCGGCGAGCGGCTGCAGGTAGCGCGCCACGCCGATCGCGTCGGGGCGATGCCCCATCGAGTCGAGCATCTCAACGAGCGGGCCCTTGACCGCTTTGCCGCCGATTACCGGCGAGACGGCGATGACATCGTCGCGCCGGGCGATCACTGCGTCGCGGATGCCAGCCACCCCGAGGATCGGGTCGAGCGAGACGAACGGGTTCGACGGCGCCAGCACGATGCGGTCGGCCGCGGCGATCGCCTCGAGCACGCCGGGCGCAGGCGAAGCGGCCTCGATGCCCTCAAAGCGCACGCCGGCCACGGCATCGGCGGCGCGGCGGCGGACCAGCCATTCCTGGAACGGCAGCTCCGCGTCGTCCGTCGCGATCCATGTGCGCAGACGGTCGTCGGTTGCGGGCAGCAGCTGCGTGGCGCAATCCCAGCGGCGTGCCACGTCGGCGGTGATCGATGACAGCGCCTCGCCCGCTTGCAGGCGCCGGGTCCGCGTGACGTGCAGCGCGACATCCTTGTCGCCGAGGATGAACCAGTCGTCCTCGCCGAGCTCGATCGCGGTGTCCATCAGGTTGCGCGTGTCGCCCGCCACACCCCAGCCGTTGACCGGGTCGATGCGGCCGGTCAGCGTGTAGAGCACGGTGTCGAGATCGGGCGAGATCGACAGTCCCCAGTGCTCGCAGTCGTCGCCGACGTTGCCGATCACCGTCAGCTCGCCCGGCGCCAGCGCCTCGTGCAGCGTGAGCGCCATGCGCGCACCGCCCACCCCGCCGGCGATCAGCGCTACTTGCATGCGGCCTCGAATTCCTGCAGATCGGCGGGGGTGTCGAGGTCGCGAGCCAGGCCCGGGCGCACGACGGGCGTGCCGCCATGGCGCGCCGCAGACCCCTCGCCATACGACGGCGTGAAGGCACTTGGCGGGCGGGCGGCAATGGCGTTCGTGCGGCCATCCGGCGAGGGCGCGATTGCCAGCGGGGTAGCGGCGGCCAGCAGCGCCTCGATGTCGCTCGTCTCGACATACGGGAGGTCGGCCGCGATCACCACGACTGTTGCGGCGTCGG
>CAINDT010000160.1 GCA_903847495.1 uncultured Actinomycetes bacterium | reverse complement strand
GCGGCGGCAAGGGCAACATCGCGAACGTCCTGACGCAGGCGTACGCCGTGATGGCCGAGCCGGCCTGGGCCGACGCCTTCGCGGGGTACGTCGATCCGCATCGCTTCGCCGACGCGCCGGAGACCGAGGAGCTGCTGCGCGAGGCCGGGTTCGCCGAGGCGACCTGCTGGCTGCAGGACGCGCCGGTCAATCCGCCGGAGCCGCCGGTCTTCCTCGGCACGGTGATCCTCGGCGGCGCCATGGAGCGCCTGCCGGCGGAGCGCCACGCGGCGTTCCTCGACGAGGTCCTCGGGCGCCTGCCCGAGCCGTTCGAGGCCGACTACGTGCGGCTCAACATCGACGCGCTGGCCTAGCGCTCGGCGCGGGCACTGCGGCAGGCGTCGACGAAGCCACGGCCGATCTGCGCCGCGATCGCCGTGTGCAGCTCGTCGAGCTCGTCGGCCTGCTCGCGCAGCCGGATCGGGTCGACGCCCGCCTCGCGGAAGAACCCGGCGGTCTCCGGCAGGATGCCGTCCTCGAAGTCGTACTCGATGCCGCGGGCCACGGTATGGAGGCCCTCCCGCGTCATCTCGGGATGCAGCTGCAGCGCCCAGCTGCGATCACCGATGCGCATCGCCTGGCAGCAGGCGTCGCTCTCGATCAGCACCGTGGCGCCCTCGACCGGGCGGAAGGCGAAGGCGTGCGCGTGGAAGCTCTCGTACTCGGCGGGAATGCCCGTGAAGAGCGGATCGTCCTGCGCGGCGGGCGTGGTGCGGACGGGGTGGATGCCGAGCTCGGGCGCGGAGCGGTAGATCTCGGCACCGGCCGACTGCGCGAGCAGCTGGCCGCCGAGGCACACCCCCAGGACGGGGAGGCCGAGCGACCGCGCCTCGATGATCGCGTCACGCGCGTCGTGGATCGCCTGCTCGTCGTCGACCGGGTCGCCGAGTCCGGGCAGCACGAGCAGCCCGTCGAAGTCGACGACGCTCGGAATCGGGCCGTAGGCCATCGCGATCGTCAACTGCGCACCGGCGTCCTCCAGCGCCAGGCCGATGCGCCCGGCGTGCTTGTCGTCGTCGTTCTGGACGACGAGGATGCGCACGCGATCGTTCATGGCGGGGATGCTAGCCACCGCCGTACAGCGAGATCGGCAGATCGAGCTCGGTGTCGTCGTCGCCCGAGCCGAGCGCGGCCAGCTCGGCCTCCATCGCGGCCACGCGTGCGCGGGCGCTGGGAGCGGCAGCGAACAGCGCCTCCTCGACCTCGGCGGACGTGCCGAGCGTGGAGAGCTCCTGCCGCAGCGAGCGGGGGAAGTGCCCGCGCTTGAGGTACCAGCCGTGGAACTTGCGGAGGAAATGCGTGGCGCGCTGGTCGCCCAACTCGCGCACGGTCTCGCGGATGAAGCGCACGAGCTCGGCGACGACCTCGTCGTTGTCGGGCTGGACGTCCTCGTCGCGGATCATCGACTCGAGCAGCCACGGATTGCCCTGGGCGCCGCGCCCGATCATCACGGCGGCGCAGCCCGTGGTCTCCAGGATCGCGTGGGCGCGTTCGCGCGAGGTGATGTCGCCGGAAGCCATCACTGGCACGTCGACGAGCGAGACGAGCTCGGCCGTGAGCGAGTGGTCCGCGTGGCCGGTGTACATCTGCTTGGCGCTGCGCGGGTGGAGCGTGAGGGCCTGCGCGCCGACGGAGGCAAACAGCGGGCCGGCGATGGCGAAGTCGCGCGACTCGTTCTGCTCACCGCGCCGCATCTTGACGGTGACGGGCACAGGGACGGCGTTGACGACGGCCTCGACGACGCGCGCCGCATTCTCGGCTCCGTCCGACAGCATCGTCGCGCCCGCACCGGTCTTCGTGACCTTGCGCACGGGGCAGCCCATGTTGATGTCGATGATGTCGGCGCCGGCATCCACGCACATGCGGGCGGCGTCGGCCATCAGCTGCGGGTCGGCGCCGAAGATCTGGACGGCCAGCGGCTTCTCGTCGGGCGCGATGCGCAGGTAGCTCTTCGTGCGCGCGTCGCCGTACCCGAGGCCGCAGGCGGACACCATCTCGGAGCAGACGAGCCCGGCGCCGTGTCGGCGACCCTGCCGGCGGAAGGCCTGGACAGAGACGCCGGCCATCGGCGCGAGCACGATCCGGCTCGGGATCTCCACGTTGCCGATCATCCAGGTGTCGGTCAGGCTGCGTACGTCGATCGCCATGCCGGCAGGGTATCGGACGCCCGCGCACGGCCACCCCTGTACCATGCGGCCTGTTCGACGCCATGTCGGCGTCGTGAACGAGATCTGCCGGAGGCACCGTGGCCAAGGAAGTCGTCCTCACCGCCGAGGGGTATCGCGAGCTCAAGGAGCGCCTCGACTACCTCACCACCGAGCGTCGTCGCGAGATCGCGGAGGCCATCAAGGAGGCCCGCGAGTTCGGCGACCTCTCGGAGAACGCCGAGTACGACGCGGCGAAGAACGAGCAGGCGGTGCTCGAGGACGAGATCGCGGAGCTCGAGGAGCAGCTGCGCGACGCCACCATCGTCGAGAAGGGTGACCAGCCCCGCGGCGAGGTCGCCATCGGCACGACGGTCACCCTCAAGGGGCCCCGCAACAGCGAGCGCAAGTTCAAGCTGGTCGGCTCGGCCGAGGCCGATCCGGACCAGAATCGCTACTCGAACGAGTCGCCGATCGGTCGTGCGGTGCTGGGCGGCAAGAAGGGCGACAAGGTCGACGTCGTCACGCCCAAGGGCATCGTCAAGTACGAGATCACCGCGATCTCGCGCGCCTAGGCACGACCGATGGACTTCGCGTCCCTGCCGCACCGGTTCGGCGATCGCGATCAGATCGGTGCGCTGCGCACCGCTGAGGATGCGCTCGAGCCGGAGCAGGCGGGCGACCGCGCGTGGCGCATCAGTGGTCGCGTGCTCGGTCGACGCGGCCAGGGCGGCGTCACGTTCATCGATCTCGAGGACGTCACCGGCCGCGTGCAGCTGCTTGCCGAGCTGGAGCGGATGGGTGAAGAGGCGTACGAGGTCGTGCGCTCCGTCTCGATTGGCGATCTCGTCGGGGTGCAGGGCACCGCGTTTCGCACGCGTCGCGGCGAGCTGAGTCTGCAGGTTGCGGAGTGGACGTTCCTCGCGCCGTGTCGTCTCCCGTTTCCGGATCGCCATCACGGCCTGCAGGACGTCGAGGTCCGGCATCGCCAGCGCTACCTCGACCTGATGACCGACGCCGAGGCGCGCGAGCGGTTCATCGCCCGTGCCCGCATGATCGCGAGCATCCGACGCTCACTCGATGAGGCCGACTTTGTCGAGGTCGAGACACCGGTGCTGCAGCCGCTCTACGGCGGTGCCGCCGCCCGGCCGTTCGTCACGCACCACAACACCCTGGATCGCGATCTGTACCTGCGCGTGGCCACGGAGCTGTACCTCAAGCGGCTCGTCGTGGGCGGCCTGGAGAAGGTGTACGAGCTGGGCAAGGACTTCCGCAACGAGGGCGTGTCGCACAAGCACAACCCCGAGTTCACGATGCTCGAGTTCTACGAGGCGTACGCCGACTGCGAAGACGTGATGGGACGCACCGAGCAGCTCGTCGTGGCCGCCGCCGAGGCGGTGTGCGGCTCCACCACGGTGACGATCAAGGGCCAGGAGGTCGATCTGGCTGGTCCGTGGCCGCGCATCACGCTCGGCGCCGCGATCGAGGCCAAGACGGGCATCAACCCGATGACGCTCGGCCGCGATCCCAAGCCGCTCGAGGACTACCTCAAGAGCCAGGGCATCGACACGTCGCGTGACAAGACGTGGGCGCAGCTCGTCGATCACATGCTCTCGCACTACGTCGAGCCCACGTTGATTGCGCCGACCTTCATCATCGATTACCCCGTCGAGCTGTCGCCGCTGTCGCGCCGCAAGCCCGGCGAGGACGGCGTGGTCGAGCGCTTCGAGGCGTTCTGCGGCGGCATGGAGATCTCGAACGGCTTCTCGGAGCTCAACGATCCGGACGACCAGCGCGCCCGCTTCGAGGAGCAGGCCGAGATGGGTCGCGCGGGCGACGACGAGGCGCATCCGGTCGACGAGGACTACGTGACGGCGCTCGAGTACGGCCTGCCGCCGACCGGGGGCGTTGGCCTCGGCATCGATCGCCTGGCGATGCTGCTGACGGGGCAGGAGACCATCCGCGAGGTGGTCCTGTTCCCCGCCATGCGCACCTGATCCCCGCGACGTCCGAGTGTGATCCGGAGGTAAGCCGAGAGCCGGCTCGCACGACCGGATTGGTACGCACCACGCTCTGGTAGTGTGGGCGCCCAGTCGGTGATCCGGTGGAATCCGGTCGCCGAAGCCCTGCGAAACAGGGGGCAGGAGGCCAATCATGTTCGAGCGATTCACAGAGCGTGCACGTCAGGTCGTCGTCCTCGCGCAGGACGAGGCGCGTGCCCTCAAGCACAACTACATCGGCACCGAGCACATCCTGCTCGGCCTGCTCCGCGAGGAGGAGGGTCTGGCCGCGCGCGTGCTGGATTCGCTCGACATCACCGTGGAGGACGTGCGTGCCAACGTGGCGCGCATCGTCGGCCAGGGCGAGGAGGTGACGACGGGCCAGATCCCGTTCACCCCGCGCGCCAAGAAGGTTCTCGAGCTGGCCCTGCGCGAGGCGCTGTCGCTCGGCCACAACTACATCGGCACCGAGCACATCCTGCTGGGTCTCGTCCGCGAGAACGAGGGCGTCGCCGCCCGCATCCTGCTCGATTTCGACGCGGACGCCGAGAAGATCCGCAACGAGATCATCCGCATGCTGTCCGGCCCGGGTCGTCGTTCCCAGTCGGGTGGCGCAGCCGCGCCCGCCGGCGGTGGCTCGCCCGAGGCGAAGAAGTCGTCGAAGCTGCTCGACCAGTTCGGTCGCAACCTGACGAAGCTGGCCACCGAGGGCAAGCTCGATCCCGTCGTCGGTCGCCACACCGAGGTCGAGCGCATGATGCAGATCCTCGTGCGCCGCATGAAGAACAACCCGGTGCTGATCGGCGAGCCGGGCGTCGGCAAGACCGCCGTCGTCGAGGGCCTGGCGCAGCGCATCTCGAGCGGCCAGGTGCCGGACCTCCTCAAGAACAAGCAGATCTACACGCTGGACCTCGCGGCCCTCGTGGCCGGCTCGAAGTACCGCGGTGAGTTCGAGGAGCGCCTCAAGAAGGTCATGAAGGAGATCGCCCAGCGCGGCGACATCATCCTGTTCATCGACGAGCTGCATAACCTCGTCGGCGCCGGTGCCGCCGAGGGCGCGATCGACGCGGCGAGCATCCTCAAGCCCGCCCTTGCGCGTGGCGAGCTGCAGACCGTGGGCGCGACGACGCTCGACGAGTACCGCAAGTACCTCGAGCGCGACTCCGCCCTCGAGCGCCGCTTCCAGCAGGTGCGCGTCGAGGAGCCGAGCGTGGAGGACACCGTGCAGATCCTGCGCGGCCTGCGCGATCGCTACGAGGCGCATCACCGCATCCGCATCACGGACGAGGCGATGGAGGCCGCAGCCGAGCTGTCGAGCCGCTACATCCAGGATCGCCACCTGCCGGACAAGGCGATCGACCTGATCGACGAGGCCGCCAGTCGCCTGCGCATCAAGACGATGGCCGCTCCGCCTGCCCAGCGCGAGCTGGAGGAGGAGATCGAGCGCGTCCGCAAGGAGAAGGAGGCCGCGATCGAGGGCCAGGACTTCGAGGCCGCCGCCAATCTCCGCGACGAGGAGCGCAAGCTCGCCAACGAGAAGCGCGAGGCCGAGGAGAGCTGGTCCCAGGGCGAGGGCGCCACGGAGCAGCCGTCGATCGGCGAGGAAGAGATCGCCGACATCGTCTCGATGTGGACCGGCATCCCCGTCTTCAAGCTGACCGAGGCCGAGTCGCAGAAGCTCATCCGCATGGAGGAGGAGCTGCACAAGCGCGTGATCGGCCAGGACGTGGCGATCGCCGCCGTGTCGCGTGCCATCCGCCGCGCCCGCGCGGGCATCAAGGACCCCAAGCGCCCGTCGGGCTCGTTCATCTTCCTCGGGCCCTCCGGTGTCGGCAAGACCGAGCTCGCGCGCACGCTCGCCGAGTTCCTCTTCGGCGATGAGGGCGCGATGATCCAGGTCGACATGTCGGAGTACATGGAGAAGCACTCCGTGTCCCGTCTCGTCGGTTCGCCTCCTGGCTACATCGGGTACGACGAGGGCGGCCAGCTGACGGAGGCCGTGCGCCGCAAGCCGTACTCGGTGATCCTGCTCGACGAGATCGAGAAGGCCCATCCGGACGTCTTCAACATCCTCCTGCAGGTGCTGGAGGAGGGCAAGCTGACCGACTCTCAGGGTCGCAAGGTCGACTTCCGCAACACCATCGTGATCATGACGTCGAACATCGGCGCGGCGACGATCGCCAAGAACCAGAACTTCGGGTTCTCGCAGGCCGAGGACGAGAGCGGCCAGTCGTACGACGACATGAAGGGCAAGATCATGGGCGAGCTCAAGCGGGTCTTCCGCCCCGAGCTGCTCAACCGCATCGACGAGGTGATCGTCTTCCACAAGCTCTCGCGGGAGCAGATCCTGCACATCGTGGACTTCATGCTCAACCGCCTGCGCGAGCAGCTGGAGCAGCACGAGGTCACGATCGAGCTCACGGAGAACGCCAAGGAGCTGCTCGTCCAGGAGGGCTATGACCCGGCGATGGGCGCCCGGCCGCTGCGCCGCGCGATCCAGCGCATCCTCGAGGATCCGCTCGCCGACTTCGTGCTCGCGCAGCAGATGCAGCCGGGCTCGACGATTCTGGTCAACCGCAAGGAAGGCACCGACGAGGTGACGATGGACATCGTCCCGCCGACGCCCGACGCGCCACCGGCGGATCTCGCCGAAGTCGGGGAGTAGCTCCCCGGCACCGAGAACGAACGTCACTGAGCCCCGGGCGACCGGGGCTCAGTCGTTTCCGGGGTCGCTCAGCGGCAGGCGCGGCAGGCGCCGCGCAGTGCGACGTCGTGAGCATCCACGCGGAAGTCGACGCGATCGGCGACACGGTGGATCGCCTCCTCCAGCGCATCGTCCTGGAACGCCTCGACCGCCCCGCACGTGGTGCACACGAGGTGGTGGTGGTGCGCGCCGTCGGGGTGGGTGGGCTCGAAGCGCGCCACGCCATCGCCGGTGTCGATGCGGGTCACGAGCCCCATGCCGTGCAGGAGCTCGAGCGTGCGGTAGACGCTGGCGATGCCGATCGTCGAGCCGTCGCTGCGCAGGCGGGAGTGGATCTCCTGCGCGCTGGCGCAGCACTCCTGGCCGGCGAGTGCGGCCACGACGGTGTCGCGTGCGCTGCTGCGTCGTGTTCCCTTGCGCGCCAGGGCGACGGTGGCGTGGGCGTCCCACGACTCGCCGCCGTGGTCGTGGTCATGGCTGTGTGCGTGCTGCGAGCTCACGACTTGCAGTTTACTTGATAATGGTTATCATTACCGCGTCATGGTCGCTGTTCTCAAATTCCTCCCGTTCTTCACGACGATGCTCGGTGGCCTCGTCGCCCTGCGCGCCCAGCGTCAGCTGCACCTCGTCTACGGCGTGGCGGCCGGCGCGATGCTGGGCCTCGTCGCCTTCCACCTGCTGCCGGAGTTCGCGGAGTTCGAGGGGCCGGCACTCGGCTCCGTACCGCTGCCGTACCTGCTGGTGATCGTCGCCTTCCTCGCCATGTTCGTGCTCGAGGAACTGATCGGCCCCCATCCGGCCGACGCCGACGAGGGGGCGGAGCATCGCCATCCCCACGTCGGCCTGATCGGCGCCGGTGCGCTCGTCCTGCACTCGTTCCTTGACGGCCTCGCCATCGGCATCGGCTTCACCGTCTCCGACGCGATCGGCGTGGCGATCCTGATCGCCGTGCTCGCGCACGACTTCGCTGACGGCATGACCACCGCCGCGATCATGCGTCGTCACGGCAACACGCCCGGGCGCACCTGGGCGCTGGTGACCGCCGGTGCGATCGCCCCCGTGATCGGCGCGTTCGTCGGCGGCTGGCTGCAGCTGTCGGAGGCATGGGTGATCGGGTACGCCGGGTTCTTCGCCGGCACGCTGCTCTACTTCGCGACGCGCGACATGATCCCGGGCGCCCGTCAGGGCGGCACTGCGCGCACGGCCTTCGTCACCATCGCGGGCGGCGCGCTGCTGATGTGGCTGCTCTCTGCCGCCGGCATCTGATTGCCGTTGTCGGCTCCCGCTGAGGTATGACGCGGAGCACCGCGCCTGACACGCGTTTCAACGGGTCTGGTAACAATGGCCTGTAGCGCCCGACGGTCGGGCGAAGCGAGGAGTTGAGCATGTCGCGCGATCCGAACCTGATGACGGTCTTCGGGGCCCACTGGTGCCCTGACTGCCGCCGCGTGCGCGGCTTCCTGACCGCGCATCACATCCCGTTCAACTGGGTCGACCTCGAGGAGCACGAGGGCGCTACGGCCGAGATCGAGTCGATCATCGGCGGCAAGCGCCGCATCCCGACGCTGCAGTTCCCCGACGGCACCTTCATGATCTCGCCGCCGAATGACGAGCTGGCCGACAAGCTCGGCATCACGCGCGCTGCCGCGATGGACACGTACGACCTCGTCATCGCCGGTGGCGGCCCGGCCGCGCTGACGACCGCGATCTACGCCGCGCGCGAGAACATGAGCGTGATCGTCGTCGAGAAGTCCGCGCTCGGCGGTCAGGCCGGCGTGACCGAGCGCTACGACAACTACCCGGGCTTCCCGGATGGCGTCGAGGGTATCGATCTGGCGGACCGCTTCGTGCGTCAGGCAGCCCGCTATGGCGTGGAGCTGCTGGAGTCGGTGGCCGTCGACACGATCACGCCCGTCGATGACGCCTTCGAGGTGATGACGAGCGCCGGGCAGCTGCTCAGCGCGCGTGCCGTGCTGATCTCGACCGGCTCGCAGTACCGCCGCACCAACGCCCCCGGCGAGGCCGACCTGATCGGCGCAGGCATCCACTTCTGCGCGACCTGCGACGGCCCGTTCTACAAGGGCGCGGAGGAGGTCGTCGTGATTGGCGGCGGCAACTCCGGCATGGAGGAGGGCCTCTTCCTCACGCAGTTCGCCAACCACGTGACGATCTTCGCCCGCAAGGACGGCCTGACCGGCTCCAAGCTGCTGCAGGACAAGGTGCTCGAGCATCCCAAGATGGACGTCGTCTCGAACGTCGAGGTCGCCTCCTTCAACGCTGACGAGCAGGGGCTGATCAAGTCGATCACGTTCCGCGATCTCGACTCCGGCGCGGAGACGGAGCACGCGTGCAAGGCGGCGTTCCTGTTCATCGGACTCGACCCCACGACGGAGTGGCTCAACGGGCTCGTCGAGCTGGACGAGCGCCGCTTCGTGAAGACCGATCGCAACCTCGAGACGAGCGTGAAGGGCATCTTCGCCGCCGGCGACGTGCGTGGCGGCTCGACGAAGCAGCT
>CAINDT010000159.1 GCA_903847495.1 uncultured Actinomycetes bacterium | reverse complement strand
CGCCGCCGTCAGGGCCGGCCTCGAGCGTCCAGTCCTTGGCGGTCGCCTCATCGAGCAGGGCGCTGCCGAGACCGGGCGGGCCGTGCTGCGGGCCGATGCCGTTGTCCGCGACGCACACCGAGATACCGTCGGCGGTGCCGGCGATCGTCACGGCGGCACGGGTGGCTGCGCCGTGCACGACGGCGTTGGTGAGGGCCTCGCGCACCAGCTCGGCGAGCTGCGGGGTGGCCGCGCTCGGCAGGGAGGCGCCGGCGTCGTCCCACGCAAGCTGCAAGATGCCGCCCCACGTGCGCTCAGCGTTGGCGCGGATGTCCGCGAACGTGGAGCCTGCGACGGCGCGCTGCGGGTCGTACTGCAGGTCGAGCGCGCTGATCGCCGCCGCTACAGCGGAGTCGTAGGCCGCCACGTCCGCCGTGCGCACCGCGTTCTGCAGCGCCACGCTCGCCGTGATCAGGTCGGACTGCACGGTGCCGTGGAGGAACGTCGCCAAATCGCGCCGCAGGCGCTCGTGCGCCTCAGTCAGCGCGAGCTGCTCCACCTCCGCCGCCTGCACCATCTGCACCAGCTCGGCAACGACGTCGTCGCTGGTCGTCCGGATCGCAGCAGCCACGCCGGCGACGAGCGCCAACCCGCCGAGGAGCGGCAGGACCAGCGCGATCTGCGCGGCGTTGCCGGGGAATGCGAACAGCGCGACGGCCATGACCGGCAGGGAGGCCGCGACGACGCTGGCGAGTGCGATCGGCACGGCGAGCGCGCCGCTGCGGCGAATGCCCGCCCGGCCGAGGCGGAAGGCGACGTTGATCGCCACGATCGCCGTCGCCACCGTGGCGAGGGTGCCGAGGCCGCCGATGCGATTGACCAGCGTGGGGAGGGCCACGACGACGAAGCCGACAGTCGGCACGAGGATCGGCAGCGGCTGGCGGCGGATCTCGCAGGCGGCGACCTGGCGCCAGCCCACCACGGGGTACTCGCGCTTCTCCGTCTCCCAGAGCTCGTGGCTGAGCGGGCGCATGCTGTTGCGGGCGGCATCGACGAGTGCTGTCGCGATGGCACCGCCATCAGGGGCATCCGCCTCGATCAGGCTGCGCGTGGCGCTGCGCGTCTCGGCCAGCTGCGCCTCGATCGCCTGCAGCGCAACGTCGAGGGTGGCGTCGAGCGCGCCGGAGGTGCGCAGGTGCTCGGCGCGCAACTGGGCATCGAGGGCGATCAGCCGGGCGCGCTCCGAGGTGTACCAGTCGCGGGCGGCGAAGAGGTAGGCGAGGGTCGGCAGCAGGGTGCCGAGGATCAGCGCGGTGACGACCGTCACGGTCAGCACCGTCCCGACGGTTGGGAACGGTGCTCCGCCGCTCACGGCCAGGATCGCGAGTGCCACCGTGCGCGCCACGGCGATGAGTACGCCGACGCCGACGACCGTGCCGACCCGTACTGGCTGCATGCGACGGGTGCGGAGGAGCGTACGATCGGCGACCAGCAGCACGACCCCGGCCGCGAGGCACTGCACGACGATCAGCAGCGTCAGGTCAAGCGCATCCGACCAGCGCGGAGATTCGAACCACAGGGGCGGGCTGATCAGGGAGGTCGCGATCACGGCGCCGCAGAGCAGGGCGAAGGCGCGTCGCGAGATCGCCCAGCGTCCGCCGATCAGCTCGCGGGCACTAGGACGCGATCGGGTCATGCCCATCCGCGCCGCTGAGGGCGTAGTAGGCGCGCGTGATCTGCACGCGCGAGTTACGGGTGCGGTCGCCGGTGATGCCGAGCTGGTTGCCAATGCGGTTGATCGTGCGTTCGACCGAGCCCTCGCTGACAAACCGCGCCCGCGCGATCTCCGCGTTCGTCATGCCCTG
>CAINDT010000158.1 GCA_903847495.1 uncultured Actinomycetes bacterium | reverse complement strand
TCCGTTGGCACCGCCACGTCCTCGCCGTAGCGGTCGCGCTCGAGCACCAGCGTCGGGACGTAGCGACGAATCAACGGGCCGTACGGATCGCTGCGCAGCGCCCAACGATCGTCGCGACGCTCGGGACGGTGCCCCGGAATCGACTCGATGAGCTGACGACGCACCGAGCCTGCGTCGGCGCGCGCCGCGACCGCCACGATGACGGTCAACCCGATTGCCAGCCCGAGCAGGACCAAGAGCTCGATGGTGGCCTGCCCGCGTCGCATGCCCGCACCCTGCCGCCGCTGCGCGCACCGGCGAGCGATGCGCCACGACGGAGTACGCACAGACGAGCGCGCAGGGCGCGCGCATCAGCGCACCCGGAGCGCCCGAGGCGCGCTACATCATCGTCGGCTCGGCCGGCGCTGTGACGATGCGCCCGTCGATCCACTCCGCGTTCGGATGGAACGGCGCCGTCAGCTCGACCAGGCGACCATCGCCGCCCGGCACGAGATCCACGAGGTCGAAGCGCCGCGCGACGAGATCGACGTCGATGCGGTAGTCGCGCCCACCCTGCGGCCAGCCGAAGCGGATGTGCACCTGCCGCGGCAGCTCAATGCCATCGACGTCGATGCGCACCGCCGGCGTGCCGTGCAGGCCGACAAGCAGGCCGATCGTCGCGGCCTGCGGCGCACGGTTGAAGACCTCCGCCGCGATCCCGGCCAGATAGACCTCATCGGCCTCGCGACGGCGCGCGCGCATCACCGTCTGCTGCGCGGCCTGCGACTCCTCCAGCGCGTGCTGCGTCTGCTCAAGGCGACGCTCCAGCTCGGCGACCGCCGCCCGCAGCGCCGCGCCCTCCGTCTCGGCGTCGGTGAGCCGCGCCGCCAACGTGTCGATCTCCGTCTCGTGCGACGAGGAATGGTCGCGCGTCTCCTCGATCGTCTCAACCGCCGTCTCCAGCTGGGACTGCAGTGCATTCACCTGCGCCTTCAGGAGCCGCACCGTGCGATCCGAGTCGTCCGCGATCGCCGCGACCTGCACCGGCACCTCATCCAGCAGCTGCCAGCTGTTGCGCTCCGCCCGCTCCACGCACAGCGAACAGACCGTCACCGTCTGTCCCGACTTGGCGTCGAGATACGCGTGTGGTCGCTCGCCCGTCAGAAGATTGCGGCGGCAAAGGCCGCACTGGATGTCGCCGTCGCCTGCCATCTGCTGCCGATGCTACCGAACCGCGCCCTGCGGGCGGCAGGAAAACGCACCGTTATGCGGAACATCCCAGTGTTCCGCACGTTCTCCAACGGAGGGTTGGATTCCATGGGCACTACTGAGATCACGATCTTCGGCATCATCAGCATCGTCGGCTGGGTCATCGTCGGCATCCGCCTGATGAAGCTCTGCGAGGCCTCCGGCATCGGCAACGGGTGGCTCTCGTTCATCCCGCTCCTCAACTTCACCCGCTGGGCGCGCCTCGCCGGCAAGAATCCCTGGCTCGTGCTGCTGTTCATCATCCCGCTCATCGGCGTGATCCTCGAGCTCGTCTGGCTCAACAAGATCTCCGAGCACACCGGCACGAAGTCGCCGTGGTTCTGGGTCTTCCTGATCTTCACGCTCGGCGGCTGGGGCATCACCAGCATCTTCAGCGGCGCGCTGCTGATCATCGCCCTGCTGATCTCGGCCGTTCTGATGATCGCCGCGCAGTGGATGATCTTCGATCCCACCAAGCCGATCACGGGCGCTGCCAACAACGCCTAGAACCGCTGGGATAGACGCGATACCCGAGGGGGTGGTGCTCCGGCACCGCCCCCTCTTGCGTTCTGGCGTCAGCAGCAGGATTCGCGCGCCCGTCGGCGTACGTCGCCTCGTACCCCCGCATTCTCCGAGGAGCAAGAACCATGGGCGCAACCGAAGGAACCATTCTCAGTCTGATCTCGATCGTCGGCTGGATCGTGATCGGCATCCGCGTCATGCGGACCTGTGAGGCATCCGGCATCCCGAACGGTTGGTTGGCCTTCATCCCGATCGCGAACTTCACACGATGGGCGCGCCTGTCGGGCCGCAATCCGTGGCTCGTGCTGCTGTGGATCTTCCCGCTCGCCGGCTACGTCTTCTCGCTGATCTGCCTCGGCGGCATCACGCGCTTCAACGGCACGCAGCGTCCGTGGTTCTGGATCTACCTCGCCACGGTGATCATCAGCATCGCGACGACCGGCTTCCTGTCCGGCCTCACCTACGGCATCGTCGCCGTCGTCATGACGCTGATCGGTCTCTACGCGTCGTGGGTGATCTTCGATCCGAGCAAGCCGATCGCTGAGGCCAAGTAGGTTTGACGACGGGAACACCTCGAGGTGGCTCGGTCCGAAAGGGCCGATTCACCTCGAGGTGATCCCGTCGCCCTACGTCTCCTTGGCGTACTCGGCTTCAAGGTCGAGCTCCTGCTGCTTGCGCGGGAAGCCGAACCACGTGACGAGCAGGCCGACCGCCACGGCGATGATCGCGACGGCGATGGCCGCACCTGAGCCGGCGATGAAGGCCTGACGGGCGCC
>CAINDT010000157.1 GCA_903847495.1 uncultured Actinomycetes bacterium | reverse complement strand
TGTCGGTGGCGAAGACCGGCGCGATCGCGGTTACCGGCACGACGTCGACCGGCACCACGGAAGGACGCGACCTCACCGTCTCTGCCGACGGACGCTACGTCTACCTGCTGCGTCCCGACGCCAAGGACATCCTGTCCTACCTGGTCGGTACGCGCGGTGCCCTCACGCTGAGCGGATCGACGGCGACACCGGCCGCCGCAGTCGCGACCGGCGGCATCGCGGCCTCCGAGTTCTCCCGCTCAGCAGACGTGTTGCGCGGCACGATGGTGCCGCACGCGCTTTGATGCTGCCGGTGGCTGCGCGTCGAGCGCGTTGACGGCCCGCGCGATGTCCTCCATCAGGCGGTCAGCCATGTCACGGCTGAAGCCCTCGCGGATCACGACACGCAGGCAGTCGATATCGTCGGCCTTCGGCGGCAGCGGATAGGCAGGGATCACCCACCCGCGCTCGCGCAGCTTGTCCGATAGGTCGTGGCAGGAATAGCGCTCGCTGTCCTTCAGCGTCACCGTCACCAGCGGCAACGCGTCACGGGCGCTGATCACGTTGAAGTGCCCGCTGGCCTCCGCGGCATCGGCGATGTGTGCGGACGTCGAGAGCAGTCCCTCCATGATCCGCGTGTACCCCTCGCGGCCGAGACGAAGGAAGTTGTAGTACTGGCCGACGACTTGACTCGACGCCTTGGAGAAGTTGAGGTTGAAGGTGATCTGATCCTCGCCGAGGTACGCGTCGTGGAACAGCAGGTCGTCGGGCAGTTCCTCGCGGGAGCGCCAGATCGCCCACCCGATGCCCGGGTAGACGAGGCCGTACTTGTGGCCGGAGACGTTGATCGACTTGACGGTCGGGAGACGGAAGTCCCAGATCAGGTCGGGATACGCGAACGGCGCGACGAAGCCGCCTGAGGCCGCGTCGACGTGCAACGGCACCTCCCACCCGGTCTCCTTATTGAGTGCCTGCAGCATCGCGTCGAGCTCCTGGATGGGCTCGAACTCGCCGGTGTAGGTGGAGCCGAGGATGCCGACGACGGCGATCGTGTTCTCGTCGATCAGGGCCTTCGCCTCCGGCACCCCGATGACGGTGCGCTCGTGGGTCATGTCAACGCAGCGCAGCTCGATGTCGAAGTAGCGCGCCAACTTCTCCCAGACGACCTGCACGTTGGAGCCGGTGACGATGTTGGGCGTATCGGCGGGCTTGCCCGCGGCTGCACGACGCGCACGCCAGTTCCACTTGAGCGCCAACCCCGCGAGCATGACGGCCTCCGACGAGCCGACCGTCGAGGTGCCCACCGCGGTGTCGCCCGTAGCGTCGGCGTTGAAGAGGTCGGCGATGATGGAGACGCAGCGCCGCTCGAGCTCCGCAGTCTGCGGATACTCGGGCGCGTCGACGAAGTTGACGGGCATCGACTCCAGCATCAGGTCGCGTGCCTGCGGATCCATCCACGTCGTCACGAACGAGGCGAGGTTGAGTAGCGGATTCCCGTTGAGTGTCAGATCGTCGTGAATGATCTGGTACGCGGCGTCGCCGGACATCTCGCCGTCCGCCAATCGCCACTTCGGAATCGGGTCCACCATGGCCCGCGTGCCGTACAGCGGCGCGATCTGGGTGTCGTCCTGCTCGTGCTTCGACAGCATGG
>CAINDT010000156.1 GCA_903847495.1 uncultured Actinomycetes bacterium | reverse complement strand
CGGCGTCCCGGCATGTACATCGGCTCGACGGGGACGCGCGGTCTGCACCACCTCGTCTGGGAGGTGCTCGACAACGCGGTTGACGAGGCGCTCGCCGGGTTCTGCACCGAGGTCACGATCACCCTCCACACCGATGGGTCGGTGACCTGCGCCGACAACGGCCGCGGCATCCCCGTCACGATCATGGCCGACCAGGGCATGTCCGCCGTCGAGGTCGTGCTCACGAAGCTCCACGCCGGCGGCAAGTTCGGCGGTGGCGGGTACAAGGTCTCCGGCGGTCTACATGGCGTCGGTGTCTCTGTCGTCAACGCGCTGTCCGAGCGCCTCCACATCGAGGTCCGCCGCGACGGCCACGTCTACGCCCAGGACTACGCCAAGGGCGACCCGCAGAACGCGCTCACCGCAATCGCGGATTGGGACGGCCCGACGGGTACCGCGGTCACCTTCCTGCCCGACGGCGAGATCTTCGAGGACATCCGCTACGACCGCGATGTGCTCGCGAGCCGCATGCGCGAGATGGCGTTCCTCACGCCCGTGCTCTCGCTGCGCTTGGTTGACGAGCGCGGCGACGGCTCCGATGAGACCTGGAAGTACGAGGGTGGCATCGCGGAGTACGTGGCGTTCATGAACCACGGCAAGGAGGTCGTCCACCCCGGCGTCGTGGTCGTCAGCGCCCGCGACGAGGAGGCCGGGGTCGAGATCGACGTCGCGCTCCAGTGGAACATGACGTACCAGCCGTCGATCTTCTCGTTCGCCAACGCCATCAACACGCACGAGGGCGGCAGCCACATGGTCGGCTTCCGCACCGCAGTCACGCGCGTCGTCAACTCCTACGCGCGGGCCAACAATCTGCTCAAGGAGAAGGACGAGAACCTCAGCGGCGAGGACGTTGCCGAGGGCCTCGCCGGCGTCATCTCGGTGCGTCTGCCGGAGCCTCAGTTCGAGGGGCAGACCAAGACGAAGCTCGGCAACACGCACGTGCGCGGCATCGTCGACAGCGCCACCAACCAGGCGCTCGCGCAGTACTTCGAGGAGCATCCGGCCGAGGCCAAGGCGATCGCGCAAAAGACCGTCTCCGCGGCGCGCGCCCGTGCAGCCGCCCGCAAGGCCCGCGAGGCCGCGCGCAAGACGGCGTTCGGCAGCGGCGGCCTGCCTGGCAAGCTCACCGACTGCGTCTCGACCGATCCCACGATCTCCGAGCTCTACCTCGTCGAGGGCAACAGCGCCGGCGGCACCGCCGTCGATGCGCGCGACCGCGAGTTCCAGGCGATTCTCCCGCTGCGCGGCAAGATCCTCAACGTCGAGAAGGCCCGCATCGATCGCGTCTTCGGCAACGCCGAGATCCAGGCGATGGTCGCGGCGATGGGCATCGGCACGGGCGACGAGCTCGAGACCGAGAAGGCCCGGTACCACAAGCTGGTGCTGATGACCGACGCCGACGTCGACGGCGCCCACATCCGTACGCTGATCCTCACGTTCCTGTACCGCCACATGCGGCCGCTGATCGACGCGGGCTATGTCTACATCGCGCAGCCGCCGCTCTACCGCGTGCGGCTCGGCAAGGAGCAGATCTACCTGTCGAAGGATTCCGAGGTCGAGGAGTACGCCGTCGGCCAGCGCCTCGAGCAGGTCGCCGTCACCACGGTCGATGGCCCGCTCAAGGTCAATGCCGAGCTGTACAGCGCGATCGTCAAGGCCCTGCGCGAGCAGGAGCTGATGACCACCCGCATCCGCGGTGCGCACGGCACGGTCGTCGCCGATCTGGCGCGGCACCCCTCGCTGCTCGCCGCCAAGCTCGAGCCGGCCGCGATTGCCGACTGGTTCGCCAAGGGCGGTGCCGACGACGAGCGCTCGACCATCGAGGTCGTCGCCACCGACGACGACGGCACGCTGCTGCTGCGGCGCACCGAGCGCCACACCGGTGCCGTCGAGACGATTCCGCTGCCGCCAAAGCTCTTCACCGGCGCCGCCTACGAGGGCCTCCGCCACAGCCACGAGACGCTCCTCGGGCTTGTCGGCACGGGGCCGTTTACCGTCACCCAAGGCCGCAAGGAGATCGAGGCCATCGGCCACGCCGCGCTGCGCCAGGCGATCTTCGACTGCTGCAAGGACGGCATCGAGATCAGCCGCTTCAAGGGTCTCGGCGAGATGAACTCCGAGCAGCTGCGCGAGACTGCCATGGCGCCGTCCACGCGCACGCTGCTGCAGGTGACGATGGAGAGCGCGGCCGAGGCCGACGCACTGTTCGTGACGCTGATGGGCGACCAGGTCGAGGACCGGCGCGCGTTCATCGAGTCGCACGCCCGCGACGCACAGGGGATCGATGTCTGAGCCGGAAGCACCCGTAGACGAGCCGTACGGCGGCTCCGAGCCGCGCGAACTCGCCGACGAGATGCGCACGTCGTATCTCGACTACGCGATGAGCGTGATCGTCGGGCGCGCGCTGCCCGACGTCCGCGACGGCCTCAAGCCGGTGCATCGCCGCGTGCTTTACGCGATGGACGAGCTCGGCCTGCAGCCGAACCGCCCGCACGTCAAGTGCGCGAAGGTCGTCGGCGAGACGATGGGCACGTACCACCCGCACGGCGACCAGGCGATCTACGACACGCTCGTCCGCATGGCGCAGCCGTTCTCGTCGCGCGCCATCCTCGTCGACGGGCAGGGGAACTTCGGCAACGTCGACGGCTTCTCGGCCGCCGCCATGCGCTACACGGAGTGCCGCCTGTCGCGCGTCGCGACGCTGATGCTCCGCGACATCGACGCCAACACCGTCGACTTCGGCCCCAACTACGACGGCTCGCGCGAGCAGCCGCTCGTCCTGCCGGCGCGCTTCCCGAACCTGCTCGTCAACGGCTCGTCCGGCATCGCCGTCGGCATGGCCACGAACATCCCGCCGCACAACCTGGGTGAGGCCGTCAACGCCACGATCGCGATGATTCGCAACCCGGAGATCACGCTCGACGAGCTGATGTCGATCATGCCGGGCCCGGACTTCCCGACGGGTGGCGTCGTCATGGGCCATGCCGGCATCCGCGCGGCGTACGCCACGGGCCGCGGCAAGATCCGCCTGCGCGCGCGCACCGACATCGAGGAGCTGCCGAACGGCAAGAGCGCGATCGTCGTCACCGAGCTGCCGTTCACGGTCAAGAAGGGCGGCGACGAGGGCGTCATCGCCAAGATCGCCGAGCTCGCGGTCGAGAAGGTCGTCCCCGAGATCTCCGACGTCAAGGACCACTCGTCCGACGAGGGCATGCGCATCGTCATCGAGCTCAAGAAGGACGCGATCGCAACGGTCGTCCTCAACAAGCTCTACAAGCACACGCAGCTGCAGACGACGTTTGGCGCCAACATGGTCTCGCTCGTCGAGGGCGTTCCGCGCACGCTGGGTGTGCACGACATGCTCCGGCACTACATCGCGCATCAGCGCGACGTCATCGTCCGCCGCACCAAGTTCCAGCTCGACCGTGCCGAGCGCCGCTGTCACATTCTCGATGGCTATCTGATCGCGCTCACGAATCTCGACGCAGTCATCCAGCTGATCCGCAACTCGAAGGATCCCGAGGAGGCGCGGCGCAACCTGCAGACCGAGTTCGGCATGTCCGAGGTCCAGGCGCAGGCGATCGTCGATCTCCGCCTTGGCCGGCTGACCGGTCTCGAGCAGGATGCGATCCGTGCTGAGCACGCCGAGCTGACCGCCAAGATCGCCGAGCTGCGTGCGATCCTCGCCGATGAGGGCAAGGTCTCCGACGTCATCATCGAAGAGCTCGAGGCGATCGCTGCCGAGTTCAGCGACGACCGCCGCACCGAGATCAGCGCCGTTGAGGGCGAGATCGACATGGAAGAGCTGATCGCCGACGAGGAGATGGTCATCACCATCACCAACGGCGGCTACATCAAGCGCCTCCCGGTCGACACCTACCGCGCCCAGCGCCGGGGTGGCGTCGGCGTGCGCGGGATGCAGACCAAGGAAGACGACTGGATCGAGCACCTGTTTACGGCCTCGACCCACGACTTCGTGCTGTTCTTCACGTCGTTCGGCAAGGTCTACCGCGCGAAGGCGTACACGCTGCCGCTCGGCACGCGCGACTCCAAGGGCCGCGCCCTCGTCAACGTCCTCCCGCTCCGTGAGGGCGAGCGCGTGATGGCGGCCTTCACCACGCGCGACTACACCGAGGGCAAGTACCTCCTCTTCGGCACCCGCAAGGGCGTCGTCAAGAAGACGGAGTTCCTCGCGTACAACACGATCCTCAAGAGCGACGGCATCATCGCCATCAACCTGCGCGAGGACGACGAGCTCGTCGACGTGCGCCTCACGAACGGCGAGGATCGCATCCTGCTGGTCTCGAAGTCCGGCCAGGCGGCGCTCTTCTCCGAGGAGAAGGTGCGCTCGATGGGCCGCTCGGCCTCGGGCGTGATGGGCATGCGCCTCGTCGGTGACGACGAGGTCATCGCCTTGCGGGTGCCGCAGGAGGGCGATGACGTCCTCGTCATCACCGACGGCGGCTACGGCAAGCGCACGCCGATCGCCGAGTATCGCGAGACCGGCCGCGGTGCCAAGGGCGTCCGCACGATCTCGGCGAAGGCCGAGGCCGAGCGCGGCGCGCTCGTGGCTGCTCATTGCGTCACGGGCGAGGAAGACCTGATCGTCACGACGGCCGGCGGCATCGTCACGCGCATGTCGGTGGGCGAGGTTCGCTCGATGGGCCGCTCGACCTCCGGCGTGCGCGTCCAGCGCATCAAGGGCGAAGACGACCGCGTCTCCAGCTGCGCGATCGTGCCGGCGGAGGAGGAGGTCGACGAGTCGGCCGAGCCGAGCGCCGACGCCACGACCGATGCACCCGGCGCCGAGGCGCCGATCGAGGATCCGGTGGCGGAGCTCGAGGCGGCCGAGGACGAGGGCGATGACGTCAGCACCGATGAGGACGAGCTCGACGCCGAGGACGACGCGTCCGAGGACGACGACGAGGACTGATCCCCACGGCTGCTCTGCAGTCGTGGGTCAGGGGTAGAGTGAGCGCATGAATCGCCTCCGCCTGTTCAGCATCGCCGCGCTTGCCGCGGTGCTCGCGCTCACCGTCGCCGCCTGCGGCGGCTCATCCGACTCGACGCCGGCCACGCAGACGGTCACGGAGACGCAGACGCAGACCGAGACCCAGCAGAACACGGACCAGGGCCAGACCACGTCGTCGAACGGAGACACGGTGTACACCGAGGAAAACACCGACGTGAACGTCGCCACGGGCGACTCGTTCACGATCCAGCTGCCGATCAACCCCAGCACGGGCTACACGTGGGTACCGAACATCCCGATGGGCTACGTGCAGGTCTCGGACACGATCCTCGAGTCAGAGGACCAGGGCAACATCGTCGGCCAGGGCACGGCCGAGCAGTGGGTCTTCAGTGCCGATACGCCGGGCACGGGCTCCATCACCTTCGACTTGATGCCACCCGGCCAGGGTGTCGAGGCAGAGCGCACCGTGACGTTCATCGTCCACGCCAACTAGTCGAGCACGCGCTCCACTTCGCCGGCCGAGAACGCCTGCTCCGAGCCGTCGGTCAGGCGCACGACGAGCTGGCCCTGCGTGTCGATGCCCACGGCGGTACCGGAGAGCGACTCCTGCGGCAGCTTGAGCGTGATCGCGTGCCCGGCGAGGCCGTCGAGTGCCGCGTAGCGCGCGACGAAGGGGGCGAAGCCCTCACGGTCGAAGAGCTCCAGCGCAGCGTCCAGACCGGTGCCGAGCGTGTCGAGCAGCGCAATGCGGTCGATCTCCTCGCCACCCTCGACGAGCAGTGACGTAGCGGGCAGCCGATCGGTGGGCGGCAGCTCGTCAGCGGTGAGGTTCGCGTTGATGCCGATGCCGATGATCGCGAACAGCGGTTGGTCGGGCGGGGTGACGAGCTCGACGAGGATGCCGGCCACCTTGCCGTCGTTGAGGACGAGGTCGTTGGGCCAGCGCAGGCGCGGGCCCAGCGGCAGCGACTCGGCGACGACGATGCCGACGAGCAGCGAGAGCGTCGCGAGCTCCTCGGGCGCGCGCGTGACGCGCGCCAGGTACGAGAACATCAGCGCCTTGCCGGGCGGGTCCGACCACGTACGGCCGCGTCGCCCGCGGCCCGCCGTCTGGTG
The DNA here is from genome assembly GCA_903847495.1 of uncultured Actinomycetes bacterium. GTDB lineage: Bacteria > Actinomycetota > Thermoleophilia > Gaiellales > F1-60-MAGs149 > F1-60-MAGs149. The sequence continues at coordinate 4,752 of CAINDT010000156.1, read as the reverse complement.
GTCTGTCACGCAGATCGTTCCGGCGGGGGCACCCGCCAGTGCCTCGTCGCGGACGATGTCCTGGGTGGAGGGGCAGCTGGCGCGCGTGATGATGTTGCGCGGGCCGGTTCGGTGCGGGGCGGCGTCGTCCACGCGGCTACGATACCTAGGTGGCTGCGCCCCTCGGCACGACGACCCTCTGGAGGATCCGATGACGGCAATGGACCGGGACGCCATCCAGGCGATCATCCCGCACCGCGATCCCTTCCTGTTCGTCGACGAGATCGTCGAGCTCGAGCCGGGCGTGCGCGCCCACGGCCGCTGGACGATCAGGGGTGACGAGTGGTTCCTGCAAGGGCACTTCCCCGGTAACCCGATCGTGCCGGGCGTCGTGATGGTCGAGGCGATGGCGCAGACCGCTGCCGTCTGCGCGCTGACCCACGATGATCACAAGGGCAAGTTCGGGGTGTTCGCGGGGATCGACGGGGTCAAGTTCCGTCGCATCGTCCGTCCCGGCGACGTGCTCGACATGATCATCACCGTCGATCGCCTGCGCGGTCGCATCGGTCGGGTCAACGGCGAGACAACCGTCGGCGGCGAGGCTGCGGTCGAGGGCACGCTCACGTTCGGCCTGCTCGAGGAGCCGCCCGCGTGATCGGAGCCACCGAGAGCGACGTCGCGATCATCGGTGTCGGTGCCGCGATCCCCGAGCGCATACTCACCAACGCGGAGATCTCCCAGCGCGTCGAGACCGATGACGCCTGGATTCGCGAGCGCACCGGTATCGCGGAGCGCCGTATCGCCCGTGACGACCAGACGGTCACCGACCTCGCGATCATCGCGGCGCGTCAGGCGATCGAGCGCGCCGACATCGCGCCGGCGGAGATCGATCTGATCCTCACAGCCACGGCGTCGCCCGAGCGCTCGTTCCCCTCGATCTCCGCGCTCGTCGCCGACGACATCGGCGCACACAGTGCGGGGGCGATCGACATGCTCGCCGCCTGTGCGGGCTTCGCCTACGCGCTCGGCCATGCGATCGCGCAGATCAATTCCGGGATGGCCACGACGGTGATGGTGATCGGAGCGGAGGTGCTGTCGCGCATCACCGACTGGGACGATCGCGGCACCTGCATCCTCTTCGGTGATGGCGCTGGCGCGATCATCGTCCGCAAGGGCGCCGCGCCGACGAGCGAGAAGGTCGTCGTCGAGCTCGGCGTCGATGGCTCGAAGGGCTTCGACCTCTACGGTGACCTCACGCCGCGTAACGGCGAGCCGCTCGACAAGTGCATCCGCATGAACGGCAATGCCGTCTATCGCTTCGCGACGCAGGTCATCGTGGAGTCGGCCAAGCGTGTTCTGGAGGTGGGCGGCTACACGCAGGACGACATCGACCTCTTCGTGCCGCACCAGGCCAATCTGCGCATCATCGAGAGCGGGGTGGAGCGCCTCGGCTTCCCCAGCGAGCGCGTCGTGATCACCCTCGACAAGTACGGCAACACGTCGTCGGCCTCGATTCCGCTGTGCCTCGACTACGCGTGGCGCACCGGGCGCTTGCAGCCGGGCCAGCGGCTGATGATGATGGGACTCGGCGGTGGTCTCGCATGGGGCACCGTCATGATCAGATGGATGGGAGCACCCGCATGAAGACCGCTTTCTGCTTCCCCGGCCAGGGCTCGCAGACCGTTGGCATGGGCGTGGCCTTCGCCGACACCTCGGCGGCCGCTGCGGCGGTGTTCGCCGAGGCCTCCGATGCCTTCGGCTCCGACCTGCTCGAGCTCTGCCGCTCCGGCCCGCAGGAGCGCCTCGACCAGACCGAGATCACCCAGCCCGCACTGACGACCGCCTCGGTGGCGTGCCTTGCCGCGGTGCGCGAGGCCGGCATCACCGCCGACGTCGCGATCGGCCACTCGGCCGGCGAGTACGCCGCGCTCGTGGCCGCTGGCATCCTCAGCGTCGGCGACGCCGTGCGTCTCACGCGCGCCCGGGGCGAGGCGACCGCTGCCGCTGCCACGCGCACTCCGGGTGCGATGTCGGCGATCATCGGCCTCGAGGATGCCCAGGTCGAGGAGCTATGCGACGGCATCGAGGGCGTCTGGGTTGCCAACTACAACTGCCCCGGCCAGATCGTTGTGTCCGGCGAGAGTGCCGCGGTCGAGCAGTTGAACGAGGCCGCCAAGGAGGCCGGCGCGCGCCGTGCGCTCACGCTCGCCGTCTCGGGCGCGTTCCACTCGCCGCTCACGGCCGCTGCGGCCGACGACCTGCGCCCCGCGCTCCAGGCCGCGACGTTCGCCGCGCCAACCAGCGCGTTCTTCTCGACCGTCACGTGCCAACTCGAGAGCGAGGCGAATATCGTCCAGATCCTCGAGGACCAGCTCGGCGCGCCCGTGCGCTTCACACAGGCGATCCAGCAGCTGGCGGGCGAGGGCGTCACGACCTGCATCGAGGTCGGCCCCGGCGGCGTGCTGGCCGGCCTGATGCGCCGTATCGATCGGAATCTCACCGCTCTCGCGATCAGCGATCCTGAGAGCCTCGCGAAGGCACAGGAGGTGCTGGGCAATGGCTGATCGTCCCCTCGAAGGTCGCGTGACGCTTGTCACCGGCGGCTCCCGCGGCATCGGCGCCGCGATCTCGCAGGAGCTGGCTGCCGCTGGCGCCAAGGTCGGCGTCAACTACACCGCCAACAAGGATGCGGCCGACGCTGTGGTGGCCGCGATCACCACAGCGGGTGGTACCGCCGTCGCCATTCCCGGTGATGTCAGCGACCCTGAGTCCGCCGTGGCAATGATCGATCAGACCGAGGAGTTGCTCGGCGACGACCTCTGGAACGTGGTGGCCAACGCCGGCATTACCCGCGACAACCTGATCTCCCGCATCACGGTCGAGGACTGGGATCGCGTGATCGAGGTCAACCTCGGCGGCACCTTCCACGTCTGCAAGGCAGCGTCCCGCAAGTTGCTCCGCAAGAAGCGCGGCAGCATCGTCACGATGTCGAGCGTCGTGGGCCTGCACGGCAACTTCGGGCAGACGAACTACGCGGCCTCCAAGGGTGGCGTGATCGCGCTCACGAAGGCGCTGGCGAAGGAGGTCGGCTCGCGCGGCATCCGCGTCAACTGCGTCGCGCCGGGCTACATCTCGACGGAGCTCACCGACGTCCTCAGTGAAGACATCCGCGACGTGCTGCTTGGGCAGACACCGCTTGGTCGCCTCGGCGAGCCCGAGGATATCGCGCGCACCGTGCGCTTCCTGCTCTCCGACGATGCCTCGTTCATCACCGGCGCGATCCTGTCGGTCGACGGCGGCCTGGGGATGTAGCGATGCGCCGCGTCGTGATCACGGGCATGGGGACGGTGAACCCCATCGCCAACAGCATTCCGGAGTTCGATGTCGCGCTGCGCGAGGGCAAGCCCGGCGGCGCGCTGATCACGAGCTTCGATGTCACCGACAGCCCGGTCAAGATCGGCTGCGAGGTGAAGGGCTTCGACCCGGAGACCGTGATGGAGCGCAAAGCGGCTCGCCGCACGAGTCGCTACATCCACCTCGCCGTCGGCGCGGCCCGCGAGGCCGTGGAGTCGTCTGGCCTCGATATCCCTGCCGAAGGTGAGCGCGTCGGCGCCTCGATCGCGAGTGGCATCGGCGGCATGGATATGCAGCAGGCCGCGCACGAGCACTACTTCGAGCGCGGCATCGAGCGCTTCTCGCCGTTCTGGACGCCCGGGATCATTCCCAACATGGGGGCCGGCTACGTCTCGATGGAGTTCGGCACGCGTGGGCCCCTCGCCTCGTCGAGCACTGCCTGTGCTGCCTCGTCGATGGCAATCGGCGACGCGGTGATGTACATCCGCGGCGGCCTGGCGGACGCCATGCTGGCTGGCGGTTCCGAGTGCGGCGTCACGCCCGTCGGCATCGGCGGCTTCCACGGCATTCGCGCCTGCTCCACGCGCAACGATGATCCGGCCGGCGCCAGCCGTCCGTTCGACGCCACGCGCGACGGCATCGTGCTCGGCGAGGCGAGCACCGTGCTCGTCCTCGAGGAGCTCGAGCACGCGATCAACCGCGGCGCGACCATCCTCGCCGAGGTGACGGGCTACGGCCTGTCCTCCGACGCGCACAACGTCACCGAGCCCGATCCGACGGGCGAGAACCCGGCGCGTGCGCTGCGCAACGCGATTGCCGACGCCGGCCGCACGATCGACGACATCCAGTACGTCAACGCGCATGGCACCTCGACCCCGATCGGCGATGCCTCCGAGACGCGCGTGCTGAAGAAGGTGTTCGGCGAGCGTGCCTACCAGTTGCCGGTGTCGTCGACCAAGTCGATGACGGGGCACCTGCTCGGCGCGACGGGTGCGACGGAGGCCGCGATCTGCGTGCTGGCGATCCAGGGCGGCTATCTACCGCCGACGATCAACCTGCATCATCCGGACCCGGACTGCGATCTGGACTACATTCCGAATGTGATGCGCGAGCAGTCCATCGACGTCGCGCTGTCCAACGGCTTCGGCTTCGGCGGCCACAACGCCTCGCTCGTGATCGAACGGTTCAAGGAGCAGCGCGACCTGTGACACCCGTCGAGGTCAACGTGGAGCGCCAAGGCGGGGAGGAGGGCGGCGGTCGCCGCCATCCGAACACGTGCCCCGAGTGCCGCTCGCACTACCGCGACGATGAGCTGCGCCACGCGCAGCGGGTCTGCGCGCAGTGCGGCCACCACTTCGTGGTGGGAGCGATGGAACGCATCGATCAGCTCGTGGATCCCGGCACCTTCGTGGAGATCGG
>CAINDT010000155.1 GCA_903847495.1 uncultured Actinomycetes bacterium | reverse complement strand
CATCCTGACCTCGTCGACGAATCCGACCTTCCCGTACGGCGTCAACACGGCCGCGGAGCACGCTGCCATGGTCGAACTCGTGCACGTGCTGCGCGAGGATCTCCCCGGCGACCATCAGCTCGCACTCGACCGCGTCCGCACGGCGACGATGGCCGCCGAGGACGTGCTTCACGATCTCGGCCTGATCCACATGACCTCGTCGGACAGCCAGGGCATGGGGCGCATCGGCGAGACCCTCCGGCGGACGTTCCAGCTCGCGAGCGTCATGAAGGACGCCCGCGGCACGTCCGATCCCCACGACAACGAGCGCGTCCTCCAATACCTCGCCAAGACCACGATCAACCCCGCGATTGCTCACGGGATGGCGCACGAGGTCGGATCCCTCGAGGTCGGGAAACTGGCCGATATCGTCCTGTGGGAACCGGGCTGGTTCGCGGTCAAGCCGTTCCTCGTGCTCAAGGCCGGCTTCCCGACATGGGGCGCCGTGGGCGAGCCCAACGCATCGACCGCGTTCTCGCAGCCGGTGCAGGTGGCGGCGCAGATCGGCGCGATCGGTACGGCGCCCGCCCGTCTCTCGATCGCCTTCACCAGCCAGAGCGCCATGGAGAGCGGCGGGGCCGACGCGCTGCCCACCGGTAAGCGCCGCAGCGCGGTGCACGGCAATCGCACGCTGACCGCCGCCGACATGGTGCGCAACACCCGCGTCGCGGCGGTGCGCGTCGATCCCGTCACGCATGCCGTCACCGTTGATGGGGAGACCGTGCAGACTCCGCCCGTCAGCGCCGTCCCGCTCTCGGCGCTCCACCTCCTCGGCTGATGCCCACCGCACTCTGCGCACCCGACAAGCTCCGCGGCGCTCTCGACGCCCACCAGGCGGCCGCCGCGCTGGCACAGGGCGCACGCGACGCCGGCTGGGAGGCCATCGAGCATCCGCTTGCCGACGGCGGCGAGGGGACCTGCGACGCGATCGTCCGCGGCCGGGGCGGCGAGAGCGTGTCCGTGCAGACGCGCGACGCGATCGGCCGCCCCCGCAGGGCCCAACTGGGCGTGCTGCCGGATGGGACCTGCGTGGTGGAGGGGGCGGAGGCCAACGGCCTCATGCACATTCCGCGCAATCGACGTGACCCGATGCGCGCCACGAGCGCCGGCATCGCGCCCTTGGTCCTGGCAGCGCTCGACCGCGGCGCGCCACGGATCGTGATCGGGCTCGGCGGATCCGCCACGACCGATGGCGGCCTGGGCCTCCTGATCGGACTCGGTGTGCGCGCGTACGACGCGCACGGCGAGATGGTGCGCGGGCGGGGCATGGATCTCCAGCACGTTGCCTCCATCGACCTGCAGGGGCTGGATCCCCGCATCGCCGGCACCGAGCTGGTCGTCGCCGTGGACGTCGAGAGTCCCCTGTCGGGCCCGCTCGGTGCCGCCTGCGTCTTCGGACCGCAGAAGGGGGCAACGCCCGAGCAGGTGGAGCTCCTCGATCGCGGGCTCGCGCGGCTCGAGGAGCTGTACGGCGATCGCGCTCGACGGCCGGGCGCCGGCGCCGCCGGTGGCCTCGGCGCCGCCTGTTTCCTGCTGGGCGCGGAGCCAGTACCTGGTGCAGTGCTCGTAATGCGGGAGACCGGGTTCGACGCGCAGCTGGCTCAAGCCGACATCGTGCTGACCGCCGAAGGCTCGGTCGATGCCCAGAGCGCGGCCGGTAAGACCGTCGCCCGTGTCGCGCAGGCGAGTCGGGCCGTCGGCACGCCGTGCGTGATCTTCGGGGGTCGCGTGGACGACGACGTGCAGGCGCTCTACAACGTGGGCGCATCGGCCGTCCTCGGCATCGGCCGGGGTGCGCGTCCGATCCGTCAGGCCTTGCGTGAAAGCGCCCCGGATCTGCGCGCGGCCGCCCGCGCCATCTGCACCCTCTGCAGTTGAGCCGTTAGCCCGCGACGTCGGGATCGACCACGGCCAGCGCGCGCCGGATCGGACGGGGCAGATTGAAGGAGACGTCCTCGTGGACGGTCTCGATCTCGGTCACCGACGTGATCGTGTGGCGCTGCTCGAACCAGGCGATCACGCCGCGCACGAGACGCTCGGGCGCGGAGGCGCCGGAGGTGATGCCGATCCGGGAGCAGCCGTCGATCCAGGACTCGTCGATCTCCGTCTCGTCCTCGATCAGATGGCTCGCCGCACCGGCCTCCCGTGCCACCTCGACCAGTCGACACGAGTTGGACGAGTTGGCCGAGCCGATCACGAGGACGAGCTCGACGTTCTTGGCGAGCTCCTTGACCGCGGCCTGCCGATTGGAGGTCGCGTAGCAGATGTCCTCCTTCGTCGGGCTGTGGATCCAGGGATAGCGCGCCTTCAGCGCCGCGATGATGCCGCGCGTCTCGTCGACCGAGAGCGTCGTCTGCGTGAGGTAGGCGAGGGGCTGATCCTCGCCGAAGTCCGGCAACCCTGCCACATCGGCCTCGGTCTCGACGAGCGTGATCGCATGCGGCGCCTCGCCCATCGTGCCGACGACCTCCTCGTGCCCCTCGTGCCCGATCAGCAGCATCTTGTAGCCGCGCGCGTCGTACCGCTTCGCCTCGCTGTGCACCTTCGTCACGAGGGGGCACGTGGCGTCGACGACCTCGAGGTTGCGCGCCTGCGCCTCCTCGTGCACCGTTGGCGCGACGCCGTGGGCGGAGAACACCACCGTCGCACCGGCCGGGATCTCGCCGACGTCGTCCACGAAGATCGCGCCACGCGTTTCCAGATCACGGACGACGTGGATGTTGTGCACGATCTGCTTGCGCACGTAGACCGGCGCGCCCTGGAGCTCGAGCGCCCGCTCGACGGTCTCCACGGCCCGATCCACGCCGGCGCAGTAGCCGCGGGGAGCGGCGAGATGGAGCTCGAGTTCGGCCATGCCCACAGGATACCGACCGTCCTATCGCAGGCCGCCGGGCGTCTAGCCGTACGATTGCGGCATGCGCTCCATCCGCCGTCCCGCTCAGCTCGCCGTACTGCTCCTCGCGCTGCTGATCGCCACCCAGCTCCTGTACCCGCAGGTGCCCGACTCCTGGACGATCCCGATGACGGCCCTGACGGTACTGCTGTTCCTCGGTGCCTCGATCGCCGCCGCTTGGAACCGTTCCGGGCCGCGCTACGCGCTGTGTCTTGCCGGCGTGGCGTTCCTCGTCGGATTGCTCTCCGAGATCAGCGGGGTGCACACCGGCTTCCCGTTCAGCACCTATGCATACACCGACGCGCTGCAGCCGCAGCTGGCGGGCGTGCCCATCATCATCCCGCTGGCGTGGGCGATGATGGCCTACCCCGCCTGGCGCGTTGGCGAGTTGATCGGCAACACGCCACTGACCCGCGCGCTCGTGGCGGCGGGCGCGCTGACGGCATGGGATGTGGCGCTCGACCCGCAGATGGTCGGACTCGGCATCTGGGTCTGGCCGAACGGCGGAGTGTACGAGGGCATTCCGCTCGTCAACTTCCTCGGCTGGTTCGGGGTCGGATTCGTGCTGTTCGGCTGGTGGGCGCTCGTGGAGCGGGACCGGACGCATCCGGGCGATGACGTCCTCGCCGATCTGCTCGGTCCGGCGCTCTACGTGTGGACGTGGATCGGCGAAACCGTCGCCCACGCGCTCTTCTTCGAGGGCTACGTGGTCGCGACGGCCAGCTTCATCGCGATGGGCATCTTCGCGGTGCCGGCCATGCTCCGCTTGCGCGTGGTGGAGCGCTGGCGATGACGCACGTCGTCGTGGTCGGAGCGGGAGTGGGCGGCCTCGGCGCGGCGGTGCGCCTCGTCGGTGCCGGCT
>CAINDT010000154.1 GCA_903847495.1 uncultured Actinomycetes bacterium | reverse complement strand
CATCTCGCCCGTCACGCACGATCTGGCCGTGGTATTCGAGCCGCTCGCGCCGGTCACCCTCATGCAGGAGCTCCAGGAGCGCGGCATCGGCGTGATCCCGCTCGACGAGGATGAGTACCACTCGATGGGCTGCAACATCCTTGCCACGGCGCCGGGCGTCGTCGTCGTGCTGGACGGCAATCCGAAGATCCGCCGCGCGATGGAGGCCAAGGGCATCGAGGTCCACGCCTACCAGGGCGGCGACGTGTCGCTGAAGGGCGATGGCGGCCCGACGTGCCTGACGCGCGAGTTGCTGCGCCGGGCATGACGCGAGCGGTGACGGCCGGTACCATCTCGGCATGATCCGCCGCCTGGCCAGCATCGCGGGAGCCGTGCTCGCCGGAGCCGTGCTCGCACCCGTTGCCGCTGCGGCACTTCCGCGCGTCGAGCTGTCCACGGATATCGCCCCCGGACGCCTCTCGTGGAAGACGTCTGGCATGCTCGACCTCGACCAGGTGCGCGCCACGACCCTGGATGTGCCGGGCCTGCCCGGCGACGGCACCCAGTACTGCGGGCCGACCACCGCCGTCGATCTCCTCGCGTATCTCGCTCGCGCGGGCTTCCGCACCGGCGTCGACGGCGCCACGGACTTCGCTGCTCCTGAGAACTACAACGCTGCGACCCTGGCGATCCGCTCGATGGGCGCGGAGATGCCCACGTCGGCCACCGGCGGTACCGGCGTTCTCGAGTTCGTGAGCACCTTCGAGCGGCACCTCGGCCGAGGGGCCGCCGCCGGCACGCTGCACGCCGACGGCGGGTCGTACCGATCGTCGGACCGCGAACCGCCGACGCCCGTCGAACTCGCGGAGATCGGGCTGGACGGTGCCGTCGTCGCCGCCATCCTCGGGCAGTACCGCACGGCGACCGACGCCAGCGGCACGTTCTACCAGCGCACCGGCGGGCACTTCGCCACCCTCGCCGGGGTCGCGGCGATGCGGCCCTACACCACGGCCAAGCTCACGTTCGCTGACCCGTGGACCGCGCCCGTCCTCGACACGACGCAGTCGCCGTTCCAGTTCGAGTCCTACGGCCTGACGATGACGACGGCACGGGTCCTGCAGCCCTCCGGATCGATCGAGACGCACGACGTCGGGTTCCTCGATGGCGCCTTCGCCGGCTGGCAGTTCGAGGGCTACGTGGCGATCTACCCCGAGCGGTACCTCCTGATCCGCGACCGGAGCCTGCTCCGCTTCACGCCGAAGCCGTTCTTCGCCACGGAGGAACAACTCCAGCGCTACGACCTCGGCGGCGCCGTGCTCGATGCGGCGTTCTCCCCGCGCACCGGGCGCCCGTACGCGCTGCTCGCGAGCGGCAACGTGGTCGCGGTCGGGATCGGTCCCGGCGGCAAGGGCGGGACCATGGCGAACGAGCGCATCGGCCGCGTGGCCGGCGCGACGTCCCTCGACGTGCTGCCGACGGGCGACGTGCTCGTTGCCGGCGGCACGACACTGCGCATCATCGGCGAGAACAGCACCGATGGCGCCGTGAAGACCGCCTCCGCCATCGTCGACGTG
>CAINDT010000153.1 GCA_903847495.1 uncultured Actinomycetes bacterium | reverse complement strand
GGCGAGCTGTGGGTGGCTCTCGATCGCTACAGCCCGCGCACCACCATGCGCCGCGGCGCAATCGCGCACGTCTTCGGCGGCGCGCAGAACGGTCGCACGCTGATCTTCGATGTCGATGCCAACGCCGCAACCGGCGACCTCGAGGGCGACCTGCGGGCCACGGCCGAGGCCGCAATCGCCGAGGCCGTCGCCACCGAGGCATCGAGCGCCACCGACCTCGAGGACGGGGTGACGCTGTTCGTCGAGAGCATCCACCCCGCCCCGCGTGTCGTCGTAGTCGGCGCTGTCGACACCGCTGAGGCGCTCTGTCGCATGGCGGGCACACTGGGCTGGCGCACCGCCGTCGTGGACCCCCGCTCGAAGTTCGGCACCAAGGAGCGCATGCCAAGCGCCGACGTCCTGCTGACCAGCTGGCCCGACAAGGCCTACCCGGAGCTCGAGCTCGAAGCCGCCGACCACCTCGTAGTGCTGACGCACGATCCGAAGATCGACGATCCCGCCATCTCGCAGGCGCTCCATCTCGACGTCGGCTACGTCGGTGCGCTCGGGTCCCGCCGCACGCAGGAGAAGCGCAACCAGCGCCTGCTCGAGTCCGGCAACACCGAGGAGCAGATCGGCCGCATCCACGGTCCCGTCGGCCTCGATATCGGCGCGCACTCGCCGGCTGAGACCGCCGTTGCAATCCTCGCCGAGATCATCGCCTACCGCTCGGGCCGTTCCGGTCGCCACCTGAAGGACACGACGGGCCGCATCCACCCGACCGACGAGCCCGCGAGCTGAGCGTGGCGCACGAGCTCGTCGATCCCCCGCTCGACCCGGCCCGCTACCCCTTCTCGCACCCGATCCGCGTGCGCTTCGCCGAGACCGACGCGATGGGCGTCGTCCACCACGCCTCGTACATCCCGTGGCTCGAAGAGACCCGCGTCGCGCTGCTCGCGCACGGGGGGCACGACTACGCCGAGGTGCATAGCGGCGGCCTTGACCTCGCCGTCGTGGACGTCGCCGCGCGCTACCGGCGTTCCGTGAAGTTCGGCGACCCCGTCGTCGTCCACGCCGGCGTCGCGGAGATCTCGCGCACGCTGCTGCAGATTGCGTACCTCGTCACCGTCGGCGACGACGTCGCCCTGACCGGCGTGACAACCCACGCGTGCGTCAACCGCGAGGGCCGCCCGCTGCGGGTGCCCGAGTGGCTGATGGATCTCGCCGAGGGCGACACCGCCCTGCGCCCGTAGGCATCCCGTCGATCAGGTTCGGAATGGGGTCAGACCCCAAACCGAACTAGAACGACTTCCCGCCGTCGAGCGACGCGAACAGGCGACCGTCGGTGCCGACCGCGAAGACGAGGTCGGGGTTGCGCGGATCGATGGCGATCACCGATGCGTTGAGGCCGCTGATCGACCACGTTCGGCCGTTGTCGCGCGTCACGATCACCTTCGGCGTGGCGACGGCAATACGACCCGCAGCCGTCCGCGCCGCAGCGACCGTCTGCGCGTTCGACACCCCCGGCACGTACTGGAAGCTGGCGCCAAGGTCGTCGGACGCCTGCAGACCCTGCCGGCCGCACGCCACCCAGAGGCGCTCGTTCTTCCCCGCCTTCGCACCGCCGGCCGCGATCGCGCGCGGACGCGCACAGAGACCGACGGCGGGCATGTCCCACCAGTAGGCGCCGCCGTCGTTCGAGTAGCGCAAGCGCACTCCCTCCTCCGTCGAGATCGCCCACAGGCGCAGGCGCCGCGCGTTGCCGGCCAGCAGCGTGACGGCATCGTCGAACGGCCAGGCGACGCGCGGGTTCGCCTCGCCCTCGAGGCTGTAGTCGTAGACCTGCGCGGTAGCGCCGCGCGACACGAGAATGCGGTCGTAGTACGGCGCCGCGGCCACCGCGGGCTTGCGCCCGGTCGCCGGCAGCAGCCACGTCCGCCCACCGTCGAGGCTGTACTGCATGCCGTAGTCGCCGCCCACCAGAAGCGGCCCCTGCGCCTCATCGGAGATGAGCAGGAAACGGGGCTCCGCGAAGCCGGCCGGCAGCGAGCGCGGCTTCGGCTCGAGCCCGCACGCTGCGAGCGCCGCTGCCGCCGCGCAGACCAGCAGCCCGATCGCCAGACGCCTCACGCCCCGAGCGCTCCTCCGCGCGTGGCGGCAACGACAGGCGGTGGGCCGGCACGCAGACTTTCCTGCTCGTCCTCCGTCCGCGAGATCGTGCGGCGCACGTCGCCGAACGAGAGGCCCTCGACAGAGAGGAAGACGAATCCGAGGCCGGCGCCGAGAGCGACCTCGATCACCTGCAGGCCGATCGCGAACGTGACCGCCTGACCGAACGAGACGTCGAAGGCCTGTGAGAGGGCCGT
>CAINDT010000152.1 GCA_903847495.1 uncultured Actinomycetes bacterium | reverse complement strand
GCCAGCATCGGCCGGAATCTCCTCGGCGTTGAGCATGATGCTGCGCTCGATCTCGGCCGGGTCACGACCAACCGTGGCGCAGTGCATGTCGAGGACCTCGCACTTGTGGCGGATCTCGTCGGGCGACCCAAAGCCGTGCCAGATGTCGGCGTGCTGGGCGACGAGCTTGAGCATGACCTTCTCGCCACCGCCGCCGATCATGATCGGGATCTTGCCGCGCACCGGCGGCGGGTTGCCGATCGCCATGCGGTCCTTGATGACGGGGATAGCGTCGCGGAAGGCGTGCAGGCGGGTGATCGCCGTGCCGAACTCGTAGCCGAACTCGGTGTAGTCCTTCTCGAACCAGCCAGAGCCGATGCCGAGCGTCAGGCGCCCGTTCGAGATGTGGTCGACCGTGCGCGCCATGTCAGCGAGCAGGTTCGGGTTGCGGTACGACATGCACGTCACGAGTGCGCCGACCTCGACGCGACTCGTGGCCTCGGCGAGCGCCGCGATCAGCGTCCAGCACTCGAAGTGCGGACCGTCCGGATCGTCGTACAGCGGATAGAAGTGGTCCCAGTTGTAGATCGCGTCGACGCCGAGCGTCTCGGCCTCGATCCACGACGCGCGCATGGCGTCGTACGAGCCGTGCTGCGGTCGTGCCTGGTACCCGATGCGAATCGCTCGTGCCATGTCTCAGCCCATCCAGTGTTCGGAGTTGACGTCCATCTCGATTTGCACGCGCGTCTCGCCCTCGCGGCGGAACGGGTAGGGCTTGCCGAGGTACTTCATGGAGAGGTCGTCGATGCCCTGATCGCCGCCCTCCTCCGTCATCGCGACGGTGCCGCGCAGCTCCGCGTAGCGATAGCCGTTGTCCGGGTCGAGCAGGAGGACCGTGACGCGGGGGTCTGCCTCCATGTTGCGGTGCTTGGCGCGACCGGCTGCGGTGTTGAAGACGACCTTGTCGCCCTCCACATGCAGCCAGACGACGGTGACCTGCGGATGCCCGTCGGGGCCGATGGTGGCGAGGCTGGCGAAAATCGGCTGCTCGAGCAGCGCGCGGGAGTCATCAGAGATCGGCATGCGCGGAGCCTAGCGGCTCGACTCAACCCGACGGGCGCGCCAGTCGAGCAACTGGCGCAGGCCGGCGAGGTCGTAGTCGGGACCGGCGCCCGAGTAGAAGAAGTAGGTGGCGCCAGCCTCGACGTACGCATCGAAGAGCGCGTCGTCGGCATCGACCAGCTCGTGCGCCTCGAACATGATGCTGCGCTCGATCTCGGCGGGGTCGCGTCCGATCGCCGCGCAGTGCGCGTCGAGGACGCCGCACTTGTGCCGGATCACGTCGGGCGTGCCGAAGCCGTGCCAGATGTCGGCGTGCTCGGCGACTAGGCGGAGCATCACCTTCTCGCCTCCACCACCGATCATGATCGGGATCTTGCCGTGCACGGGCGGCGGGTTGCCGATCGCCATGCGCTCTCGGATCACCGGCAGCGCATCGCGGAAGGCATGCAGGCGCGTGATTTCGGTACCAAACTCGTAGCCGAACGCCGTGTAGTCCGGCTCGAACCAGCCGGAGCCGAGCCCGAGCACCAGGCGGCCGCCAGAGATGTGATCCACGGTGCGCGCCATGTCGGCCAGCAGGTTCGGATTGCGATACGAGACACACGTGACCATCGCGCCGATCTCAACACGGCTCGTCGCCTCCGCCAGCGCCGCCAGCGACGTCCAGCACTCAAAGTGCAGCCCGTCGAGATCGCTCTCGACCGGGAAGAAGTGGTCGTCGTTGTAGATGGCGTCGACGCCGAGCGCCTCGGCCTCGATCCACGACGCGCGCATGCATTCGAACGTACCGTCCTGGGGGCTGGCCTCGAAGCCGATGCGGATGGGTCGGGTCATGCGAACAGGTCCTTGTCTCGGTCGATGATGCCACCGGTTGCGCCCTCGGCACCGGCCTCAAGTACAACTCCGCGGACGATCACCGCGGGGACGCCACCGCTCGGGCCGAGCGCCAGTTCCGCGGTACTGGCGAGCTGGTCGGCCATGTGCACCTGCGTCGAATGAAACTCGCGGCCGACGTCGTCGGGCCGTCCGGCATGCTCGACGACGGTGGCGAAGCCCGCCGCGCCGATCGCGACACCGACGGTGCCGCGGCGAAACGGGCGGCCGATCGAATCGCTGATCACGATCGCGACGTCGGCGCCCGTGGCGGCACACAGTGCGTCGCGCAGCCCGCGCGCCGAGGCATCGGGATCGACCGGTAGCAGCGTGACGTGGTCGGGGGCGTCCTGATTGGAGCGGTCCACGCCGGCCGAGCCAAGCACGTGGCCTTGGGCGGTGCGGCCGATGATAAACGCGCCGCGGCTACGCACGACCTCGGCCGACTCGCGCAGGATCACCTCCACGACACGTGGGTCGCCGCCGTCAGCGGCGCGCTCGAGTGCCTCGGGCGACGGCTCGACATCGGCGAGATCGACGATGCGCCCCTCGGCCTTGGAGACCGGCTTCTGCGCGACAACGAGCACGTCGCCGTCGGCAAGTGCCTCACCGGCGTCGGCGATGGCTCCGAGCAGCAGGGCGGCCAGATCGTCGCCCGGGCGAATGCGCGCGGCCAACGGAATCGGGACAACCTGGATCACGCCAGCACCGCGGCGGCGAGACCTGTGCGCACGGCGGGGTCCTTCATCAGCGTCGGCACGACGACTGCGCGCATCGCGAGCGCATCGAGCTCGGCGGCGAGCGCTGCGTCCTCGGTGTCGAGCACGTACGCGCCGGCCAGCGGCTGGAGGTAGCGCGCCACGCCGATCGCGTCGGGCCGGTGTCCCATCGAGG
>CAINDT010000151.1 GCA_903847495.1 uncultured Actinomycetes bacterium | reverse complement strand
CGTCGCGGCCGCCGTCTTCTGGCTCGTCTACGACCAGGCCGGCTCGACCGTCGCGATCTTCGCGCAGGAGGACACGCGCAACGTCGTGTTCGGATGGACGTTCCCGTCGAGCTGGTTCCAGTCCGTCAACCCGCTCTTGATCATCGCCCTTGCGCCCGTGATGGCGATCATCTGGACGGCGCTCGGTGCGCGTGGCCGGCAGCCCGGCACGGCGTACAAGTTCTGCGGTGGCCTGTTCCTCGTCGCTTTCTCGATGCTGGTGATGGTCTTCGCGGCGCATGCCGCCATCGACGGCAAGGTCGCCGCGATGTGGCTGATCGCCGTGTTCTCGATCCAGACCGTTGGCGAACTCATGCTCAGCCCCGTCGGGATGGCGGCCGCCACGCGGCTGTCACCGCCGGATCGCGTTTCGCAGACGCTCGGCGTGTGGTTCCTCGCGACGAGCGTGGGGGACGCGATCGGTGGGCGTATCGCCGTCTACTACGACCAGCTCGGACAGCAGGCGTTCTTCGCGCTGCTCGGGATCATTGCGTTGGTCGCCGCGGTCGTGGTGCTGGCCCTGGCGCGGCCGCTGTCGCGACTCGTGCCGGACTGATTTCGTCGCCTAAGTGGATCAACCGCACCCGCAGTGTTGCTGGGTGTCGAGGCGCCGGGTACGAGGCGGACGGAGTCGCGTCACAGTGATCGCGTCGCCTCTCTGGATCAGCGACGCCAGCAGCGGCTTTGGCTTCGAGAGCGTTCGATACCCGGCGACGTGATGTCCGCGAGGTGAATCGGTCGTTTCCGACCGAGCCACCTCGCGGAACTCACGTCGTCTACGCGATCGTGACGTCGTCGCAGAGGTAGACGTCCTGGATCGCGTTGAGGAGCGCGATGCCCTCGTTGCGCGGTCGCTGGAACGCCTTGCGGCCCGAGATCATGCCCATGCCGCCCGCGCGCTTGTTGACGACGGCGGTGTAGACCGCGTCGTGCAGGTCGTTGTCGCCCGAGGCACCGCCCGAGTTGATCAGGCCGGAGCGGCCCATGTAGCAGCCGGCGACCTGGTAGCGGGTCATGTCGATCGGATGATCCGTCATCAGGTTCTCGTAGACGCGCTTGTCGGTCTTGCCGAACTTGAGGTCGAGGAAGCCGGGGGCGGCCGTCTCGGGTGCCTTCTGCTTGATGATGTCGGCCTGAATCGTGACGCCGAGGTGGTTGGCCTGGCTCGTCAGGTCGGCCGCCGTGTGGTAATCCGGCCCGCCGTCCTTCGGCGAGAACGCCGAGTTGCGCAGATAGCACCACAGGACTGTTGCCATGCCGAGCTCGTGCGCGGCCTGGAAGGCGTCGGAGACCTCCTGGATCTGGCGCTTCGACTCCTCGGAGCCGAAGTAGATCGTCGCGCCGACCGACGTGGCGCCCATCTCGTACGCCTGCTGGATCGAGGCGAACATGATCTGGTCGTAGCCGTTCGGGTAGCTGAGGAACTCGTTGTGGTTGAGCTTCAGCATGAACGGAATGCGGTGCGCGTACCTGCGCGACACCGAGCCGAGCACGCCGAGCGTAGAGGCGACCGCGTTGCAGCCGCCCTCGATCGCCAGCTCGACGATATTGGCCGGGTCGAAGTAGTCGGGATTCTTCGCGAACGAGGCGCCGGCGGAGTGCTCGATGCCCTGATCGACGGGCAGGATCGACAGGTAGCCGGTACCGGCCAGGCGGCCGTGGTTGTACATGGCCTGCAGGCTCTTCAGCACCGGATTCGGCCGATCGCTCTCGCGCACCACGCGGTCGACGAAGTCGGTGCCCGGCAGATGCAGGCGGCCCTTGTCGATCGTCGTGCAGGTGTGTCCGAGGAGATAGTCGGCCTTGTCGCCGAGGATCTCGCTGATTCCATCGATGCCCGTTGCTGCCACGGTTGTTCCTCCGTTGAGATGGTGAAACGATACCGCGTCGGCCCCGCCTCCGCGGGCGCTTCCCGGGCACGGGCTACGCGAAGAACGTGTCCTCGTGCCGGTACGGCGGGGCGCAGCAGCAGAGGAGACGCAGGTCGCTCGTCGCGGTGACCTGATGCCACGCGCCGGGCGGGATCAGGATCGCGTCGCCGGGTGCGACCTCGCGCGTCTCCCCGTCGATCTCCATCACGGCCGAACCCTCGAGAATCAGGTACAGCTCTTCGGACACACCGTGGTAGTGGCGTTCCGTAGCGCCGCCGGCAGGAAGCGTCGCCTCGGCAAGGCTCTGGTTTTGCGCGGACGTGTCGTTAGGGTGGATCAGCTCGCGAATCGTCGAACCGTCGGCCGTCGTGAACGGCACGGCGTCGCGATCGCGGTTGCGGATCTCCATCGTCAGGCGTCGAGCGACGTGAGCGCGAAGCGGGCCGCACCGCGCAGCGCGCACTGGTCGTCGAGGATCACCCGCACCGCCATCTGCTCCAGCAGGCCGTCGTAGCGTCCCTTCGCGTGGAAGGCGTCGAGGAAGCCGCCGCGCCGCAGGATGGGGAGGATGCGCGGGGCGATGCCGCCGCCGATGTACATGCCACCCGTCGAGAGCAGGACGAGCGCGAGGTTGCCCGCCTGCGCGCCGTAGGCGCGGGCGAAGTACTCAAGCGTGAGCACCGCGCTCTTGTCCGTGTCGGCCAGCGCGGCCTGAGAGATTGCAGCGCTTGGATCGCCGGCCCCGATCGCCGCGAGCAGCTCGGGGCTGGCGGTCGCTCGGCCGGTGCTGGTGAGGAACGTCCAGATCGCGTGGATGCCAGGACCCGAGACGATGCGCTCGGCGCTGACGTGCTCCCAGTCGGGATGATGCGCGCGCAACCAGACCAGGAGCGCATCCTCATCGGCGTCGCGCGGTCCGTAATCGATGTGCCCGCCCTCGCTGGAGAAGGGCTGCCAGTGGTCGCCGATCGCGACCATGCCGGCGATCCCGAGGCCCGTACCGGCCGAGCACACGGCGCGATTGCCGCCGAGGCCGATGCGGTCCGGCTGCAACTCCTCGAACTGGTCGGGGCCGAGCTCGCCGATGCCCCAGGCGTTGGCGAGCAGGTCGTTCAGCAGACGGCCCTTGCCGCCGCCGATCGCCGCCTGCACCTCGGCCTCATCAACGGCCCACGGCAGGTTGATCGGATTCGCCTTGCCGCCGACGATCGGCGCGGCGATGCCGATCGCAGCCGCGGCCACCGGGCCGGGATGATCGGCCAGGTACTGCCGAATCAGCGCCTCAAGCGAGGCGGAGCCGGGGACGTCGTAGGTCTGCTGCTGCTCGAGTTCGACCGTGCCAGGGCCCGGCGTGACGCGCGCGAACCGCGCATGCGTGCCGCCGATGTCGCCTGCGAGGACCGCCGTCTGTGTCATCCGATGATCGCGACGCGGTCGAGCGACTTGAGTGCGTCCTCGTAGCCGAGCGGCGCGGAATAGACCGTGTCAAGCGCCTCACCGAGCATGCCCGCGCTGCACGCCGAGCCGCTCCCCGGCGGAATTGCGATCCCGGCGATCGTGACGGCCTCGACCGGCTCGGTGCCGGCGCCCGGTCGGAGTGTCACGTTGACGTTGGCGCGCACTGCGATCCACGCCGCCAGCAGCATCGCGGCGGGGGACTGGACGTTGCCGATCACATCGCCTGAGGGGGCGAAGGCGAGCGTGCCCTGGGCGTGCTCCGCCGAGAACACGGCACTGATGCGTCGTCGCCAGTCCTGCGTGCGCAGCCACGCGAGGTCGCGCGAGGGATGCTCGAGCGCCGTCGCGTGCGCGAAGCCGATCGCGCGCGCCGGGTCGGGGTCGCGATCGCTGTCGAAGACCGTCACGTGTGCGGTGACGGCGAGCGCGGCCTCGATCTGCCCGTGGTCGTAGCCGGGCAGCCAGGCGACGGTCGGCAGTCCGCGGGCCAGCAGCGGGGCGACAAGAGACGTGGCGTGCTGGAGGCGGCTGAGATTCGCGGTGATCACGATGTCCTCGACGAGCACCTGCATACCGGCATCGCCGATCTCGATCAGGCGCACGCGCACGTCGGCGTCGAGGCGATCGGGCTTGTGCTCGACGAGGCGGATCATGCGCGCGGGGTGGAGCGCCGTCTCCTGCATGCTCGCCTTATGGGCGTTGGCTTTGTGCGGGTCCGGCGCCACGATCAGGTTCATGGTGCGCAGCGACACGTGATCGCCGCCGAGGTGGTCGGCCTGGCGCAGCAGCTTGGCCAGCGCGTCGGCGACGACATCGGTCGAGGTCCCCTCGGCGTGCCAGTGGAGACCCTTGGTCGCGAGTTCCTTCACCTCGGTCGCGACGCGCGTCATAGTCGCCGCCACTTCCGCCCGTCGGCGCGGATCAGCTCGTCCGCCGAGGCCGGGCCGGGGGTACCGGCGATGTACGGCTCCAGCGGCACCTCATTGCGCTGCCACGCGTCGATCACCGGATCCACGATGCGCCAGGCCTGCTCGACCTCGTCGGCGCGGGTGAACAGCGTGGCGTCCCCGCGCAGCGCGTCGAGGATCAGTCGCTCGTACGCCTCAGGCGTGTCGCGCGTGAACGTCTCGCCGTAGAGGAAGTCCATGCGCACGGGACGCAGCTCCTGCGCAACGCCGGGGGCTTTGGCCTCGATGCGCAGCGACGCGCCCTCGTTCGGCTGGATCGACAGCGTCAGCAGGTTGGGGCGAATGCTCTGCGCGACCTTCGGATCCGCGAACGGCTTGTGCGGCACGGGACGGAAGGCGATCGTGATCTCCGTGGAGCGGCGCGGCATCCGCTTGCCGGCCCGGATGTAGAACGGCGTGCCGGACCAGCGCCAGTTGTTCACCTCGAGCTTGAGCGCGGCGAACGTGTCGGTGGTCGACGTCGGCGGAACGTCCTCCTCCTCGAGGTAGCCGGGCACCGGCCCGCCATCGACGTCGCCCGCCGTGTACTGCCCGCGGGCCGAGGCGACGCAGCGGATCGACTTGAGCGCCTTCTCCTTCTCGTCGCGAATCGAGTCCGCATCGAAAATCGCGGGCGGCTCCATCGCGGTGAGGGCGACGAGCTGCATCACGTGGTTCTGGATGACGTCGCGGATCGCACCCGACTGGTCGTAGTAGCCCGCGCGTCCGCCCGTGCCCAGATCCTCGGCGGCAGTGATCTGCACGTGGTCGATGTAGCGGCGGTTCCAGAGCGGCTCGAAGATGCCGTTGGCGAAGCGGAAGATGAGCAGGTTCTGCACCGTCTCTTTGCCGAGGTAGTGGTCGAGGCGCAGGATGTGCGACTCATCGAAGGCGGCCGTCACCTCCTCGTTGAGCGCGATCGCCGACTCGAGGTCGTGGCCGAACGGCTTCTCGATCATCAGCACCGACTCAGGATCGGCGCCGCGCGCGAGACCGACCTCGTGGAGCGACTGCGCGATCGGGCCGAAGAAGCGCGGCGCGACGGCGAGATAGAACAGGCGGCGTGTGGGGCCGCCGACGGCCTTGTCGCCCGCGTGCAGCTTCTCCTTCAGCTTCGTGAACAGCGCCGGTTTGGTGAAGTCGCCCTGGATGTAGTCGCAACGCTCCAGCAGGCTCTCAAGCACCTGCTCGTCCACGGCGGTGCGGGAGTGCTGGCGCACCGCGTTGATCATGTGGTCCCGGAAGTTGTGCTCCGGCATGCGCGAGCCGACACCGAGCAGGCGGAACCGCTCCGGCAGTCGCCCTTCGGCGTACAGGTTGTAGACCGCGGGGAGCAGCTTCTTCGCCGCAAGGTCACCCGATGCGCCGAACAGGACGTACGTCGCGGGCTGCACCTCGACGCCAGGGACGTCGGCGGCGAAGGGGTTGTCGGGCTCGTCGGAATCGATCATCGGTTGGGCGGCCTCCTGATGGAGAACACTAGCCCGTCGGGCGCGTGTGCGGGTGCGGGCTACCGCTCCGCCGCCGGAGCGCGTACGCTTCCGCTCAGTGAGCGCGACGGAGGGCGTCGCGCAGGGAGGTAGTTTCGGTGGGAGACGTTGCATTCCATACGGCGACGACGGTCGATGAGGCGCTGAGTCTCGTCGGTGACGGGTCGAACGTGAAGGTCGTGGCCGGCGGCTCCGATCTGATCGTGCAGGCGCGCGGCGGCCGGGATCTGCCCGACAACGTCGTGGCCATCCACCGCATCGAGGCGCTGCGCGGAATCGACGCCTCCGGCGATCTGACGCTTGGCGCGCTCGTCACGCACGCGGACATCGTCAGCAGCGACGCCGTGCGGACCTCGTGGACCGCACTTGCCGACGCCTCGGCGATCGTCGGCTCGCACGCCACCCGCAACGTCGGCACCATTGGCGGCAATGTGATGAACGCCTCGCCGGCGATGGAGACCGGCTCGCCGTTGCTGGTCTTCGGCGCGTCGGCCACGTTGCGCTCCGCCGCGGGTGGCGATCGCAGCGTGCCGCTCGAGGAGCTGTGGACGGGTCCGGGGCGTACCTCCGCCCAGCCCGGCGAACTGCTTGTCGACGTCGTCGTCCCGTCGCTGCCGGCTCACTCGGGCAGCGCCTACGTCCGTCTCGAGTACCGCCGCGCGATGGAGATCGCGATCGTCGGCGCCGCGGCGTGCGTGACGCTCGACGGCGACACCGTCAGCGCGGCGCGCGTCGCGCTGACCGCCGTCGGCCCGACGCTGCTGCGCAGCCCGGGAGCGGAAGCCGCCGTGATCGGCACGACCGGCGATGACGCCGCACTGGCCGCCGTCGCGGCCGGCGCCTCCGCCGACGCCACGCCGATCTCCGACCTGCGCGCCAACGAGGACTACCGCCGCGCGATGATCGGCGTGATCGCCAAGCGCGCGGTCTCGGTCGCCGTCCGTCGCGCCCGCGGCGAGGAGTTTCCGATCCCGGCCACGCCGGTCTTCATGGAGGGTTCCGCACGATGAAGCACGCCGCCACGCTGAACGTCAACGGGATGGCCTACCCGGTCGAGCTGGAGGGCGATGCGACGCTGCTCTCCGCGATTCGCGAGGACATCGGACTGACTGGGACCAAGACCGGCTGCGACGACTGCGAGTGCGGTGCGTGCATGGTGCTGGTCGACGACAAGCCCGTGAACTCGTGCACCTACCTCGCGCTGCAGGCCGAGGGATCGGCGATCACGACGGTCGAGGGACTCGCTAACGGCGACGACCTCAGCGCAATCCAGTCTGCGTTCCTCGACAAGGGCGGCGTCCAGTGCGGCTACTGCACGCCGGGCATGCTCGTCTCCGCCCACGCGCTGCTGCGACGCAATCCCGATCCGTCGGAGGAGGAGATCCGCATCGCGCTGAGCGGAAACCTCTGCCGCTGCACCGGGTACGCGAAGATCGCGGAGGCCGTGATGGCCGCCGCGAAGGCGTCTGCCTAAACCGGCTGGTCCTGACCGGCCGGCGTCTGCAGGCCATCCACGAGTCCGTCGTCACCGCGCCCAAGCACGGCCTTGCCCAGCGCGGGGTAAATGATCACGCTCAGCATGCCGGCGGTGATCAGTGCGGTTGACGTGCTCTCGGTGATCGCGCCGGCGGCCAGTCCGACGGGGGCGGCGGCGATCAGGAGCGAGAGCGACGTCGCCTGGAACAGTCCCGTGCCAAGTGATTCGCGGGGCGTCATCAGCCCGCGGTAGAGCACGACGGGCAGGCCGCGCACCAGGAGCAGTGCGAGGAGCAGGATCGGCACCAGCAGCGCTGCCTCGAGGCTGTCATCGAGCAGCGAGAGATCGAGGTTGATCCCGGTCGACACGAAGAACACGGGAATGAAAATGCCGAAGGCGGCGCCCTCGAGCTTCTTCAGCTGGACGGTATGGGTGAGGGCGTCCTTTCGGCTGGCTCCGACCACGAGGCCCGCGGCGAGCGCCGCGAAGATCACCTCGATCTCGAACCGCGTGGCGAGTGCGGCGAGACCGAGCAGCAGCAGGAACGTGACGCGGACGCGCAGCTGGGCGGTGGTGTCCTCGAGGCGGTGCAGTCGCCCGCTGATGCTCGGGTTATCGCTGCTCCGCAGAATCACGTACGCGGCGACGATGGCAACGATGATCAGGATGACGATCTTGCCCGCCTGCTGGAGAACGGTGGAGTCCGCGGGTGGGAACAACGTCGAAAGCAAGACGAGTGGGATGACCTCGGCAATCGCGCAGGCTCCGAAGATCACCTGCCCCAGCTCGGTGTCGAGGTACCCGGCATCCTTCATGATCGGCAACAGCACGCCGAGGCCGGTCGCCGTGAGCAGCACCATCAAAAACAGCGGCGAGACGTCCACACCGGCGACGGACAAGGCCGTGCCGACGAGCAGGGCGAGGGCCAGGGAGAGGACGTAGGCAAGCGCGAGGCGGACAATTCGCGGATTGACGATTGCGCGCAGGTCGAGCTCGAGCCCGGCAAAGAAGAGCAGCATGGAGACGCCGAGCAGTGCGAGCACCGAGATGACCTCATCACCGGGGTCCACAAGGCCGAGCACGAGCGGGCCAAGCGCAACGCCGAGCAGGATCTCCAGCACCACGCCTGGCAGTGGCAGCCACGGCACGAGCGACAGTGCCACGGGCGCCAGCGTGGCCGCGACGAACACGTAGAAGAGGCCGGTCAGCGTGAGTTCCATCGCAGGGACTCTACTCCGACCGCAGATCCGACCAATCTGGATCCGGATCCAGATTGGTCTGTTTCGTGCCAATTTGGATCCGGATCCAAATTGGTCGATTTCGTGCACGTTTTCGGCGCGCACGACTGCGGCTGATTCGGGGTCGGAGGCGATTCGGCGGCGGTACGCTGCCCGTATGCAGACGCCGGCCGCGCAGACGCCCCTCTATGACGCCGCCGGCGCGCGTGCGATTGATGCCCATGCGATCGACGACCTCGGCATCGCCGGCATCGACCTGATGCGCGCCGCCGCCGCAGCGGCCGAGCGCGTCGTGCGCGGGCGGTTCCCGCGGGCGCTGCGCATCGTGGTCGTCTGCGGCTCTGGCAATAACGGCGGTGATGGCTACGAGGTCGCCCGCCTCCTCCGCGAGCACGGCCGTGACACGCGGATCGTCCGCGTCACCACCCGCGCCGCCGCTGGCGATGCCGCCATCACGCTCGACGCTGCGATCACCGCGGGCGTCCCCGTGGACGAGCGCCCCGACGGCGACCTGAACGATCTGCTCGACCAAGCCGACCTCGTTGTCGATGCGCTGCTCGGCACGGGTGCGACAGGCGCCCCGTCGGGTGGTGTCGAGAGCGCCATCGCGGCGATCCGCGACGCGGGCGTGCCGGTCGTTGCCCTCGACGTGCCGAGTGGCGTCGACGCTGCGACGGGTGAGGTGCCGGGGGTGGCGATCCAGGCCGACGTGACCGTGGCGTTCCACAGCGACAAGGTCGGGCTGCACATCGCTCCCGGGCGCGATCTCGCCGGCCGCATCGTCGTCGCGCCGATTGGGATTCCGACGCAGGCTCCCGTGGCCGCTGCCGCCGTGGGCGTGCGCGACGGTCGCGCGCTGCTGCCCGGACGCAGCGCCGGCGGTTCGAAGTACGACGCGGGGGCGGTGCTCGTGATCGGCGGTTCCCTCGGTATGGCGGGCGCACCCGCCCTCGTGGCGGCGGCCGCGCTCCACGCGGGTGCCGGCGTGGTTACGGCGCTGGTGCCGGAGGTGGTCCAGCCGACCGTGGCAGGCGCGCTGCGCGAGGCCATGATCCGACCGCTGCCGTCGCATCGTCCGGATCTCGAGATCGCACGCTACGCCGAGCGCGCCCGCTGCGTCGTGCTCGGGCCCGGCATCGGTCGTGCCCCGGAGGCCGAGGCGATCGTCCACGCGGCCCTGACGCTCGAGCGTCCGCTCGTCGTCGATGCCGACGCGCTCTGGTGGGTCGCCCGCGAACCCGCCACCATCGCTGCGCGTACCGCGCCGACGATCATCACGCCGCACGCCGGTGAGGCCGCGCACCTGCTCGATCTCACGGCAGACGAGATCGCACGGCACCGACTGCGGGCCGCGCAGCAGCTGGTGGAGCTGACGGGTGCCGTCGCGCTGCTGAAGGGTGCCGACACGATCGTTCTCGCTCCTGACGGACGCCTCGGCATCCGACTCGACGACTGCGCCGCACTGGCGACGGCCGGATCGGGCGATGTCCTGTCCGGGATCATCGGAGCGTGCGTCGCGCGCGGTGCCGACGCGTGGACGGCGGCTATCGTCGGAGCGGCGGCTCACGTCCGTGCGGGACGCGCCGCCGCGGCCTCGCGACCCGGCGGGGCTATCATTGCCGGAGACCTGATCGAGCACCTCGTCGTGCTCGCCCGACCTGGGAGCACCCTGTGATCGATCGTCCCGTCAGCGAACTCATGGACTCGGACCGCCCGACGGTCGCTCCCGATACCACCATCAAGGACCTCGTCCACCTTCTCGCCTCGCAGAATCTGGACTGCGTCGCCGTCGTCGAGGGCACAGCCGTCGTCGGTGTCGTCACCGATCAGGATCTGCTGTACCAGGAGGTCGAGGCCGACGAGCATCAGCCGTTCGTCGCGCCGTTCCTCGACTGGGTCGTCTACATCCAGAGCCTCGGCTCGTGGGAGCGGCACGTCGAGAAGGCCTTCGCCGTGACGGTCTCCGACCTGATGACCAAGGATGTCCACACGGCGCAGGCCGACGAGGCCGTCCACGAGGCCGCGAAGACGATGGCGAAGGAGAACATCTCCATGGTGCCGGTCGTTCGTGATGGCGCCTACGTCGGCGTCTTCACGCGAGCCCACGTCGTCGCCGCGCTCGACCGCTTCGAGTTCGGGGGAGGGGCGGAATAGCCCCGTCGCGCCAGCGCAGCCTGGTCGAGATCGACCGCGCTGCCGTCGCGGCGAACGTCCAGCGGCTGCTCGAGGCGGCCGGGGGAGCCGAGGTGTGGCCCGTCATCAAGGCCAACGCGTACAGCCACGGCGCCGTCGATGCTGGACTGGCTGCGATCGAGGCGGGAGCGACCCGGCTCTGCACTGCGACCCTCGACGAGGCGCGCGCGGTGCGGCTCGAACTCCCCGACGTGCCGCTGCTCGTCCTGTCGCCGCTGTCGGCCGGGGAGGAGGAGGGCGTCGCCGCAGTCGGGCGCATCGCCGTGACGGTCAGCACGCCTGAGGCGTGGACGCGACTGCGCGATCGACACGACATCGATGTGCACGTGAAGGTCGATACCGGCATGGGGCGCTGGGGGCTCGACGCCGAGACCGCGCTCCGGATCGGCGAGGAGCTCGCTGCGGGCCCGCGCCCGGAGCGTCTCGCGGGGCTGATGAGCCACCTGGCAACCGCCGACGAGTCGGATCGTGCGTTCGTCGACCTCCAGGCCGACCGGTTCCGTGCCATCGCCGAGGTGTTCCCGCCGTGTGCGCGTCATCTCGCCAACTCGGCCGCCGCGTTGCGGTACCCCGAGCTCGCGTTCGACGCGATCCGACCGGGACTCGCGGTCTACGGAATCGATCCGATGGGCATCTCCGGCCTGGATCATGGGCTGCAGCCGGTCATGCGCTGGACGAGCACGGTGCGCAGCGTGCGTACCCTCGAGCCGGGCGATTCGACGGGCTACGGTCGCCGATTCATCGCGGACCGTCCCGTGCGTGTCGCGCTGATCCCGATCGGCTACGCCGATGGCTACCCGCGGAGGCTCTCCGGGATCGGCGAGGTGCTGATCAAGGGACGCCGCTGCCCGGCGTCGGCCACCGTGTCGATGGATCAGTTCGGCGTGATGCTGCCCGATGATCTCGACGTGGTGGAAGGCGACGAGGTCGTCTTGCTTGGGAAGGACGGTGCGAGCCTCGTCTCCGCCGAGGAGATCGCGCGTCATGTCGGCACCGTTCCGTACGAGATCATCTGCGGCGTGCGCGCCACCGTCGAGCGCGGCGATCGCGAGGTCGTCGGGTGATCGGCGACGCGGATCCCCGGCTGTTGGAGGCCATCGCGCCCGTGCGGGCTGCAGTCCCTGATGACGACGTCTGGCTCGTCGGCGGCGCTGTGCGGGATGTCCTCCTCGGGCGGCCGCTGACCGACTGGGACCTCGTCACCACAGGCGACGCGGAGGCAACGGCGCGTGCCTACGCCAAGCGGGCGGGCGCTCCCGTGTTCCCGCTATCCGAGCGGCACGG
>CAINDT010000150.1 GCA_903847495.1 uncultured Actinomycetes bacterium | reverse complement strand
GCGCACGTCGGTCTTTGCCAGGCCCGGGCCGGTGTCCGCGTGGCTGAAGCACCAGACGGGAGCCAGCCTGTTCGGCGAGCCGGCACTCGCCGTTGATCAGGCGGGGCCCGTGGCCGCATCGGTACGCGCCGACCGGCTGGTAGGCACGGGCATAGCGGTGAACGTACGCGCGCGAGGCACGAACTGGCGGGCCATGGCCTACGTGCAGTTCGCCAGCACCAAGACCCCGTTCGCGACGGTTCCCGTTGCGCTCAGCCCTGCACACCCGTCGGGAACGGTGCACGCGCCGGCCGCGTGGGGTGCTCGTCCGGACGGCCTCCAGGTCATTGATGTCGCGGTGCGCATCTGGCGCCCCGACAATCTCAACGGGATCACATTGCACGCCGAGTGACGCGCTGCTCAGCCCTGACAGGGGCGCAAACCCAAGCCCGCCGCGACGAGCCCGCCTGCGGAAATCCGGAGGCGGCGCAGACAATCCCGCATGTGGCATGGGGATATCCCCAGCCGTTGCGTTGACGATGCCCTCGACCGACCGCACACTGAGTCGGGCACCTGCGTCGACCGCCCCGGAGGTTGGTTCGCAATGGAGATCGGCACGCCGCGCCACGGTCGTCGCACCACACTCGCGCTGAGCGTGCTGGCCCTCGGAGTGCTCACGGTGCTCGCCCCCACCGCCTTCGCGGCTCCCACCTGCACCGGCTCGGTGGGCGCCGGCTCGACGTACACGTGCCTGCCCAGCGGGTCCGGCTCGGTCCAGGTCACGATCCCGGCCCGCGTGACGTCCATCAGCGTGACGGCCGACGGCGGCGGCGGCGGCAAGAACGCGTCGCTCGGCAACGGCGGCAGCGGCGCGCGCGCGTCCTCGACGATCGCCGTGACGCCCGGCGCGGTGCTCACCATCTACGTGGGTGCCGGCGGCGGCGCCGGCCTCGGCGGCAGCGGCAATGTCGGCGGCACGGGCTACAGCGCCGGCGGCAATGGCGGTCCGTACTACGGCGAAGGCTTCGGCGGTGGCTACGGCGGTGGTGGCGGCGGCTCGAGTGCCGTGCTCGTCGGTGGCACGGTCGCAGTGATCGCCGGTGGTGGTGGTGGCGGCGGCAACTACTACGGCGGCTCAGCCAGCGCCACGGTCGGCGCGGCCGGTGGCAATGGCGGTGGCACGTGCGCCGTCGGCGGTGGCGGCGGCAACGCTGCCGGCTCCGGCAGCGCCGGCAGCACGAGTGGCACCGGCAACTCGTATCCCGGCAGCAGCTCGGGCTTCATCGGCCAGGGTGGCACCGGCATCTACGGCGCAGGCGGCGCCTCGAGCGGTGGTGGTGGCGGTGGCGGCGGTTACGGCGGTGGCGGCGGCGGCAATTGGAACGGGCCGGGCAACGGGTGCACGCTGGCGGGCGGTGGTGGTTCCGGCGGCAGCTACGGCCCGGGCGGCACGGTCTTCGGCACCGCGGCCAACGCTGGCGGTGTCGCCACGTCCGGCGCGGGTGGCGACGGGCAGGTGCTCATCTCGTTTACCGCGCCCGCCGCGACGGTCCCGAACGCGCCGACCGACCTGATCTTCAGCGACGTCACCCCGACCACGATGACGGCGTACTGGACGCCCCCGGCCGACGATGGCGGCTCGAGCGTGATCGGCTACGACGTCACGGTCAACGCGGGTCCGCCGACGCGCGTGACGAGCCCGGCGATCGATCTCACCGGGCTCACCGGTGGCTCGACGTATGCGGTCGCCGTCACGGCGGTCAACGCCGTGGGATCGTCGGCCACGGCGCTGACGGGATCGCAGACGACATCCGCGCCCGGCACGCCGACCGGCCCGGCCACGAACCTCGTGTTCAGCGGCGTAACGAGTTCGTCGATCACGGCGTCGTGGACCGCACCAACCCCGGTCGGCGGCTGGCCGACGCTCGGATATCAGGTGCGCGTGGACGGCGGAACGCTCACATGGTCGGCGGGCACGATCTACACAGCGAGCGGCCTCGCGCCCGGCACGACGCACTCGTTCTCGATCACGGTCGTCAACGGCGCCGGAACGTCCTCCGCCCTGACCGGAAACCGAGCGACGCTGGCGACCGTGCCCGACGCCCCCACGGCCCTGCTCTTCAGCGGCGTCACCTCGACGGCGATTACGGCGAGCTGGACGCCCCCGACGAACACCGGCGGCTCGGCGATCCTGAAGTACACCGTCAGCGTCGATGGCGGCGCAACCGTCGACGTGGTCGGCACGACGTACACCGCGACGAGCCTCACGTCCTCGGCATGGCACACGTTCTCGATCCTCGCCGTCAACGCGATCGGCGTCTCGGCCTCGGACCTCTTCGGCGCCGCCTCCACATCGGCACCGCCCGGCTCGCCGCAGCTGGCGGCGACCTCTGCGACGGTCGGCTCCCCCAGCACCGTCACCCTGACGGGCTTTACCGCCTTCTCCACGCAGACCGTGCAGGTGACGGCGCCGGACGGGACGATGAGCTTCTTCACGGTGACGGTCGGCACGGGCGGCACGGGCACCGGCACGTACACGCCGAGCCAGGCCGGCGCCTACAGCCTGGTGACCACGCCCGCCGCGACGTCGACGACCTTCACCGCAACGGCCGCGTCGACACCCACCCCGTCTGACTCGGGTGCAGCGAGCGCCGACGGCGGAACCTCCACGGGTGGGAGCACGACGCGCGCCGCGGCGTCGATTCGGATCGTCGGCCGAGCCGGTACGGGGCGGCGCACCGGCCGCATCACCGTCACGGGTACCACCACGGGGCTGGCCGGCACGCGGGTCGTCGCACACGTACGCCTGGCCGGTAGCTCCACCTTCGTCGTGCGCGGCACGGCGCTCGTCGACGCCCGCGGCCGCTTCACGTGGCAGGGTCGTGCCACGCGCTCCGCATCGGTCTACTTCACCGGTGCCAGTGGCGGGCGCTCAAATCGCCTCACCATCGTCGTGCGCCGCGCGTAGAGCGCGGGGTGGGACTCAGCGGATCGTCACCACCAACAGCGATCCTGCAGCCCCGTGGGTCAGCGCCCAGTCGCCGGGTGCGATGCGGTCGAGCCACTGCGTGCCGAGGCCCGTGGCCGCCGACGTACCGGCGCTGCCCGAGCCCGGGCCATCGTCCTCGATCGACAGGATCAGGCACCCATCGTCGATACGCCCACGGATCGCGACGCGGGCTGCGTCGCCGTGGCGTGCGGCGTTCGCCAGCCCCTCCTCGATCACCTGGGTCGCGACGAGCCATTGATGCTGCCGGCAAGCAGCGGCGTCCGGAAGCGACACCTGCACGTCGAGGATGCCGGTCCAGGCGCCGATGATCTCCGCGATGCGCTCGTAGCCGACGGTCTGCTCCGCCCACGGTGGTGCCGAGACAGCGAGCTGCTCGATCGCACCGAGGCGCATGAGGACGGCCGTGCCGACGCGGCCCATCGTGTCCGGCTCGCCCGTGAGTGCGGCCTCGCGGAGTTGCATGGCCAACGCGGCGAGCTCCGACTGCACGGAGTGATGCATGAAGACGCTGAGCCGCTGCGCGTCGGCGTTGGCGCTATCGGCCTGGGCCAGCAGGCCGAGCGCGTCGGCCTCGATGCGCGCCTGCAGGGCAGCGAGGATCCGCTGGCGCTGGCGACCGGCCTCGACGGCCATGGCGATCAGCAGCGTGGTGATCGGCGCCTGGATGGCGACGATCATCTCGGACAGACGATCTGCTTCCAGTCCGAGCAGGGGATCGGCGATCAGGATGCTGTTGGCGAGCAGCAGCATCGGCAGTAGGACGAGCGTGCAGACGGCGATGACGGTGGTACGTACGGGCCAGCGACGGGCGGCGAGCACCGAGCAGCCGAGTGCGACACCCGTCACCGCGAGGTACTCGGCGGTGAACAAGAGCCCCGGCACCACGCCGACGCGCACGATGGCGCCGATCCCGATCAGCACACCGAAGAAGCCAAGGATCGCGCGCACCGGCAGGTGCCAGGCGCCGAGTGCGGCCCGGATGAGGCTACGCGTCGAGAGCGGAGGGCGATCGGGCGGTGCCCCCTCCCACATGGCCCGGCTGGCCGGCCGCAGTTGCGCATCGATCGCCGTGGTCAGTAATGCCGCGGCCTCTTCCAGCCCCTGCGCCCGCGCCGTACCCGCGAGGATCGCACCGACCCGGCGGATGGTCTCGTCGAGCTCGGCCTTGATCGAGGCCCACGCCGCGAGGACCTCGCCATCGACG
>CAINDT010000149.1 GCA_903847495.1 uncultured Actinomycetes bacterium | reverse complement strand
GTGACCCTTGCATTGCCGGGCGCCTACGGCGGCGGCAATGCTCGTTTAGACCGAGCCACCTCAAGGCCTTCGAGTCGTCAGCCGCGATCAACCCCACACCTTCGCGTCGTCCAGCGCGATCAACCCCGCGCCTTCGTGGCCGGGAGGCGGGCCCGTTTGCGTTTATGGAGCGGTCGGCGACGGGAGGACATGACATCCGCGCGGTGTTCATGTCCGACGCCACCGTTGGCAAAGCAGACGCCATCGACGACGGGAACACCTCGAGGTGGCTCGGTCGGAAACGACCGATTCACCTCGAGGTGATCCCGTCGCCTTGGTTGATCAACCTCGCCAGCAGTGGCCGCGACGACTGCGACCCTTGGAACCAGGCGACGCGATGACCTTGAGGTGAATCGGTCGTTCCCGACCGAGCCACCTCAAGGCCTTCGCATCGTCAGCCGCGATCAACCACACGCCTTCGCATCGTCCAGCGCGATCACCACACACCTTCGCATCGTCCAGCGCGATCAACCCCACGCCTTCGCGTCGTCAGCCGCGATCAGCCTCAGACCGTCAGTCCGCGCAACTCCACGAAGTCCGGCGCGGGCACGAACCCGAGCTTGCGGTTGATGGCGCGCATCGGCTCGTTGCCGACCGCGTTCTCCGTCGTCATCCGCTCGGCACCGGCGGCGATCGCCCAGCCGATGGCGGCGTTCTTGAGCGCCTGCGCGATGCCGCGCCCCTGCCAGGCGAGGCGCGTCCCGGTCATCATGTGCCCGACGCTGCGTCCGCGCTCCTGCAGGAGCAGCCGGCAGTAGCCCACGACGGCATCATCGGCGACCGCCAGCAGATAGCCGTCGAGCGGTCCGTTGGGAACGTCGACGTCGCGGACGCGCCACTCCTCGAAGGTGCCGGCCTCGACCGGATCCGGGTCGGGCAGGGCCGCGAAGATCTCGACCGCCGCCTCGTAGGCGCTCGGACGCAGATCGGGACGCGCCGCGAGCGAGGTGATCTCGACCCCCGCGGGGACGCGGACCTCGGGGACGGCCAGCCCGGCGAGCGGCAGCTCGACGCACGCCATGCGGTCGAATTCGGTGAAGCCGCGGTGGCGCAGGAACGCCAGGCCGTCTGGGCGCCCGTCGCTGCAGGGCACGTTCAGCTCGGCCTTGCCCTTCTCGCGACACACCCCGCTGGCCCATGCGAGGAGCTCGGAGCCGACGCCCTGCCGCCGGTGCTCCGGCAGCACGCCCAGCTCGCACCACAGGGCGGGATACTCGGGCGGGTAGACCCAGATCCGCCCGACGGTGCCGACGCCGACGGGCACGCCGTCGCGACGGGCGATGACGCGCCGCATCTCCGGATCGAGGGGGCGCTGCGCGAGCATCAGCTCGGGCGAGCGCACCCACTCGGGCTGCGTCGCGAACAGCAGATCCGAAACTATGGCGAGCCCGTCCTCGTCGAACCCGACCTCGACGAGCTCGAGGCCGCTCAGGCTCATCGCCCCTTGAACGTCGGCGAGCGCTTCTCGGTGAAGGCGCGCAGGCCTTCCTTGGCGTCCTCGGTGGAGAAGAGGATCGAGAAGAGGTCGGCCTCGACCATGTAGTTGGTGGCGAGGTCGCCGGCGAGGGCGCGGTTCGTGGCCTCCTTCGCGTACGCGATGGAGACCGGGCTCTTCGACGCGATCACCTTGGCCATCTCCATGGCGGTCGGCAGCAGGTCGGCGATCGGCACGACGTGCTGGGCGAGCCCGCGGGCGAGTGCCTCGTCGGCCTTGACGCGGCGACCGGTGAAGATGAGCTCCTTCGCGAAGCCGATCGACGTGGTGCGCGCGAGGCGCTGCGAGGCGCCCCAGCCGGGCATGATCCCGAAGTCGACTTCGGGCTGGCCGAAGACGGCGTTCTCGGAACAGATGCGGATGTCGCAGGCGAGCGCCATCTCGGAGCCGCCGCCGAGCGCGTAGCCGTTGACGGCCGCGATCGTGGGGGCGCGCATGGTCTCGAGCAGGTTGGCGCACTCCTGGCCGAGCTCGGCGTAGGCGCGGGCCTCGAGCGGCGTCTTCGTCGCCATCTCGGCGATGTCAGCACCGGCGATGAAGGCCTTCTCGCCCGCTCCGGTCAGGATCAGGCAGCCGACGTTCTCGTCGCGGCTGATGGCGTGCAGCTCGGAGCGAAACTCCTCGAGCAGCGCAGACGACAGCGCGTTGAGTGCTTCGGGGCGGTTGATGGTGAGGATCGCGATGCGGTCCTCGTGGCGCAGCTCGATGGACATGGTCTTCCTCTTCTCCCCTAGGCCGCGGCCTGCGCGGTCAGGAACTCGACAATCGCGGAGGTCGGCGACCCCGGCGTGAACACCTCGGCGACACCCAGCTCCTTGAGCGCGACGCAATCATCGTTCGGGATCGTGCCCCCGACGACGACGCAGACATCCTCGACGCCGCGCTCGCGCATCAGCTCGAGGATGCGCGGCACGAGCGTCATGTGCGCGCCCGACAGCACGGAGATGCCGAGCGCGTCGGCGTCTTCCTCGAGGATGGTCTCGACGATCTGCTCGGGCGTCTGATGCAGCCCCGTGTAGATGACCTCCATGCCTGCATCGCGCAGGGCACGGGCGATCACCTTGGCTCCACGATCGTGCCCGTCGAGACCGGGCTTGGCGATGACGACTCGCATACGGCGTTCCATGACGCAGAAGTGTAAACGCGAAGACGCCCTCGACCGCGCGCAGTACCATGCGGTCATGCACCGACGCCTGCTGCCCCTCGCTGCGCTCGCCCTCGTGCTGGTGGCCGCCATGGGCCTGTCCGCCTGTGGCGGCTCCGACGGCACGACGTTCGACGAGGACGGTGCGCCGTTCACGTTCCAGTACCCGTCGGAGCTGCAGAAGGTCTACGCGAACACGGGCCGCGAGATCCAGGGCCTGCGGCCGAAGTACAAGGTCGCGCTCGGTACGGACGAGACGAACGTCGTCGTGGTCGCGTACTACGCGCTGCCGAAGGACGTCTCGAAGCTGAAGAAGGGCGCGCTTGCGGTCGCCGTCGAGCGCTCGGCCCGCGCGCTGAGCCGCGCCCTCAAGGGCACGACGCCGAAGCGCTCGGAGACGAGCATGGGCGACCTGCCCGCCACCCAGTTCGAGTTCTCG
>CAINDT010000148.1 GCA_903847495.1 uncultured Actinomycetes bacterium | reverse complement strand
GGAGCTGCCCGCGATCGCGGCGTTCGCCAAGGCGCATCCCGAGATCGCGGTGATCGGCGTGGACTACCAGGACGATGTGGCGGAGGCCAAGGCGTTCGCCGACAAGCACGGAGCCACCTGGCCGAGCGTCGTCGACGACGGTCCAATCGGCGCGGCCTACAAGGTGCCCGGCCTGCCCGCGACCTACCTGATCGACGCCCAGGGCCAGATCGTCGACCGCATCCTCGGCGAGGTCACCGAGGCGACCCTGGAGGCGAAGGTGCCGGAGCTGACCGGATGATCGGCGCGATCTCGCTGTCGGGCCTCGGGCTGCTGACGGCCTTCGCGGCGGGCTTCATCTCGTTCCTCTCCCCGTGCGTCTGGCCGCTCGTGCCGGCGTACCTCTCCTACGTCTCCGGCGTGCCGTACGAGGAGATCGGCTCCAACACGCGGCGTGTGGTGCTGACCACACTGGCGTTCGTCGGCGGCTTCACGGTCGTCTTCGCGCTCTACGGTGTCAGCGTCGGCTACCTCGGTTCCCTCGTCGCCGATTACCGCCGCCCGATCGAGATCATCGGCGGGCTGCTCGTGGTCTTGATGGGCCTCGCGCTGCTCGGCTTCGCACAGCGGCTCGTCGGACGCGAGGCACGCGTCGGCCTGCCGGCTCGGCCGACGAGCTTCGTCGGCGCCGGCGTGGCCGGGGTCGTGTTCGCCGTCGGCTGGACGCCGTGCATCGGCCCGATCCTCACCTCGATCCTGCTCTACGCCGCCACCCAGGGCTCGGCCGGCGGCTCGATCCTCCTGCTGGCCTACGGCATCGGCCTCGGCGTGCCGTTCCTGCTCAGCGGCCTGCTGGCCTCCTGGCTGCTCGAGCGCACCGGCGCGTACCGCAAGTACGGCGCGTGGATCAACCGCATCGCGGGCGTCGTGATGATCGTCGTCGGCGTCCTGCTCGCGACGGGGCAGCTGACGCGGATCACGCAGCAGCTGAGCGGCTACGGCGTGATCATCTAGAGCGCGTAGCCGGCCAGCGGCAGGTTCAGCTGCGCGCTCGGCGTCAGCGGCGCCGGCCAGTCACCGATCGGGAAGATCCCCAAGCCGATCACCTCGGGCAGCATCAGCCCGAATGGACCATCGGCGCGGAGACGGAAGACACCCGCCATCTCGGTCTCGTCGCCGAGCTCGTTGAGGAAGGTGCCGACGTGCTCGGGCGGCGGGCCGTCGTAGCCGAGCTCCTCGCGCAGCTCGCGCACGACCGCCTCGAGGTAGGTCTCCTCGCCATCGACATGACCCGAGCAGGCGAGGTCCCACCAGCCCGGCGAGGAGTCCTTGCGCAGCGAGCGGCGCTGGAACAGCATGCCCTCGGAGGTCTCGACGATCACGCTGACGGAACGGTGGATCAGCGATGCGTCCGCGTGGCACTCCGCGCGCGTGCGGTAGCCCAGCACGTTGTCGTCGCGGTCGACGACGCAGAACACCTCGTCCTGGCGCTGCACGGGGGCCGGATCCATGAGGCATATCGTATGACGCGATGGCCAAGGTGCTCTCCGTCGTGGGTAATCGCCCCCAGTACGTCAAGGCCGCGCCGCTCTGCGTGGCGCTGGCCGCGCATGCCGACGTCGTCGGCGTCGATACCGGGCAGCACTACGACCCGGAGCTCTCGCAGGTGTTCTATGACGAGCTCGGCATCGCACCGCCGGTGCACCGGCTCGAGGTGGGCTCGGGCTCGCACGCCGCGATGACCGCGCGCATCCTCGAGCGCATCGAGCCCGTCCTCGTGGCCGAGCAGCCCGACTGGTGCGTGGTCTACGGCGACACCAACTCGACGATCGCCGCCGCGCTCGCCGCCGCCAAGCTGGGCATTCCGATCGCACACGTCGAGGCGGGCCTGCGCTCGTTCGACCGCTCGATGCCCGAGGAGCTCAACCGCGTGTTGACTGACGCCATCTCGACCGTGCTGCTCGCGCCGTCGCAGACGGGTGCCGATAACCTCGCCGCCGAGGGCATCACCGACGGCGTGCACGTCGTCGGTGACGTGATGGCCGACGCCGCGCGCCTGTTCGGCCCGATCGCGGAGCGCTCCGATGCGCTCGCCCAGCTCGGCCTCGAGCCAGGCGGCTACGTGCTCGCGACGATCCACCGCGAGGCCAACACGCGCCAGCCGGCGCTCGGCCGCCTCGTCGCGGCGCTCAGCGCACTCGACTGCGACGTCGTGCTGCCGATCCACCCGCGCACCGCCGCCGCTCTCGACCGCGAGGGACTGGCCTTCGGTGGGCGCGTCCGCGTGGTGCCGCCCGCGCCGTACCTCGGCTTCACCGCGCTGCTGCGCGGCGCTCGCGTGCTCGTGACCGACTCCGGCGGCGCTCAGAAGGAGGCGTGGTTCCATGGGGTTCCGTGCATCACCCTGCGCGATCGCACCGAGTGGGTCGAGACCGTCGAGGCCGGCGGCAACGTGCTCGTCGCGGACGATGCCGAGGCGATCGCGGCGGCCGTCGCGCACCCGCCGCAGCCTGCCGACTGGCCCGCGCTGTACGGCGACGGGCACGCCGCCGAGCGCATCGCCCACGTGCTGCTCGGCTCCTGACGCAGCGCCACGGGCACCGAGGCGGGTACCATCCCCCTCGTGCAGCGCGATGTCGCAGTCGTCGGCGCCGGTTACGTCGGCCTTCCCCTTGCCGTCCGCCTCGCAGAGGCAGGGCGCACCGTGGTGTGCCTCGACCCGGCCGCGGACAAGATGGAGCGCCTCAACGCGGGCGACTCGTACATCGAGGACGTCGCCTCCGCCGACCTCAAGCGCCTGGTCGATGAGGGCAAGCTCGCCGGCACGACCGACGAGGGCGAGCTCCGCGACGCCGACGCCATCCTGATCTGCGTCCCCACGCCGCTGGCCGAGCACCGCGAGCCCGACCTCGGCGCCGTCCGGTCCGCCACCGCCGCCGTCGCGCGCAATCTCCGCAAGGGCCATGTCGTCGTGCTCGAGTCGACCACGTACCCGGGCACCACGCGCGAGGTCCTGCAGCCGATGCTCGAGGAGGGCGGTCTCAAGGCCGGCACCGACTTCCACCTCGCGATGTCGCCCGAGCGCATCGACCCGGGCCGCACCGACTTCACGGTCCACACGACGCCGAAGGTGATGGGCGGCATCACGCCCGAGTGCGCCGACAAGGCCGCCGCCGTCTACCAGGGCGCCGTCGACACGATCGTGCGCGTCTCCTCGCCGGAGGCCGCCGAGCTCGCCAAGCTGCTGGAGAACATCTTCCGCACCGTCAACATCGCCCTCGTCAACGAGCTCGCGATGCTCTGCGACCGCATGGGCCTGGACGTGTGGGAGGTCGTGGACGCGGCCGCCACCAAGCCGTTCGGCTTCATGCGCTTCGAGCCCGGCCCCGGCCTCGGCGGCCACTGCCTGCCGATCGACCCCTTCTACCTGACGTGGAAGGCGCGCGAGCACGAGTTCTCGACCGAGTTCATCGAGCTGGCTGGCAAGGTCAACGGCAACATGCCCAGCTACTGCGTCGATCGCATCGCCCGCGTTCTCAACGACGACGCCAAGAGCGTGCGGGGCGCCGACATCCTGATCCTCGGTGTGGCCTACAAGAACGACGTCGGCGACATGCGCGAGTCGCCCGCCCTGCCGATCATCGAGCTCCTGCGCGACCGTGGCGCCAACCTCAGCTACCACGATCCGCACGTCGCGACCATGCCCGAGCTGGGCCTCGAGTCCGTCGCGCTGACCGCTGATGCCGTGGCCGCCGCCGACTGCGTCGTGATCATCACCGGCCACAACGACGTCGACTACGCGATGGTCGTCGATCGCGCCACGTCCGTGCTCGACCTGCGCAACGCGACGGGCCGCCGCTCGCTCGGAGGCGCGAATGTCCAGCGCCTCTAGCCCCGTCCGCGTCGGCATCGTCGGCCTCGGCTACTGGGGTCCGAACCTGGCGCGTGCGCTGGCCTCCACGCCGGGCTGCGAGTTGGCCTACGCCTGCGACCTCGACGAGGGCAACCGTGCCCGCATCGAGGGCCGCTATCCCGGCACGGTCCTGACCGACCGCTTCGACGATCTGCTCGAGGACGACACGCTCGACGCGATCGTCGTCGCCACGGGCGCACCGAGCCACCACACGATCGGCATGCAGGTGCTGCGCGCCGGCAAGCACGCGCTGATCGAGAAGCCGCTGGCCCTGACCGTCGCCGACGCGCGCGAACTCGTCGAGACCGCCGACGCAGGCGGTCGCGTGCTGATGGTCGGCCACCTGCTGCGCTTCCACCCCGTCTTCCAGCAGCTGCAGGCCATCGCCGACTCCGGCGACCTCGGCCGCGTGCTCTACCTGTACACGAATCGCCTCAACTTCGGCAAGGTCCGCGCCGACGAGAACGCGCTGTGGAGCCTCGCGCCGCACGACATCTCGCTCGCGCTGGCCCTGGCCGGCGAGCGCCCCGAGGAGGTCTCGGCTCGTGGCGAGGCGTTCCTCCGCGAAGGCGTTGAGGACGTCGTGTTCGGCTACCTGCACTTTCCCAGCGGCCTCGTCGCGCACCTCCACGTCTCGTGGCTCGACCCGCACAAGAGCCGCAAGCTGACGGTCGTCGGCTCCGAAGGCATGGCCGTCTTCGACGACACCGAGGCCGATCGCAAGCTGACGGTCTACGAGAAGGCATCGTCGCCGTCGCGCTTCGACACCTGGGGCGAGTTCCAGGCGCTGCGCACCGGCGACGTCAAGATTCCGCAGGTTCCGAACGCCGAGCCGCTGATCCAGGAGACCAAGGCCTTCGTCGATGCGATTGTCGCCGGTCAGGCGACTGTCGCCTCCGGGGATGAGGGTCTCGCCGTCGTCGAGGTCCTGACCGCCCTGCAGACGTCGCTCGAGCAGCACGGGGCGCCGATCCGGCTGGACGCCTGATGACCGGCGTCCACCCCACTGCGATCGTCGAGGACGGCGTCGAGCTGGGTGCAGACGTCGAGATCGGCCCGTACGCCGTCGTGCGCGCCGGCACCGTGCTCGGCGACAACGTGACGGTCGGCGAGCACGCGGTGCTCGGCAAGCGCCCCAAGCTCGGTCCCAAGTCGGTCGCCAAGACCGGCGACCTCGCCGGCCTCGTCGTGGGCGCGGGCTCCACCGTCTCGACCCATGCCGTCGTGTACGCGGGCACCACGCTCGGCGAGCGCGTGATCATCGGCGACCAGGCCTTCGTCCGCGAGCGCTGCACGATTGGCAGCGGCACCGTGATCGGCCGTGGCGTCACGGTCGAGAACGACACGCACATCGGCGAGGGCTGCCGCGTGCAGTCGCAGTCGTACATCACCGCCAAGAGCCTGCTCGAGGACGACGTCTTCATCGCGCCGTGCGTCGTCACGACCAACGACAACTTCATGGGGCGCACCGAGAAGCGTCACGCGCTGCTCAAGGGCCCGACGATTCGCCGCGGCGCGCGCATCGGCGGCGCCGTCTGCCTCTGCCCCGGCATCGAGGTCGGCGAAGAGGCCTTCATCGGTGCTGGCGCCGTCGTCACGAAGGACGTCCCGGCCGGCACCGTGATGGTCGGCGTGCCGGCCCGTGTCCTGCGCGACGTTCCGGAGGACGAGCTGCGCCGAAACGGCGGCTGAGCCGCCCGTGGATGTCGCGCTTGCCGGCTTCCTCACCGGCCTGTCATTGATCGTGGCGATCGGCGCGCAGAACGCCTACGTGCTGCGCCTCGGCCTGGCACGGAACCACGTGGGCCTCGCCGTCGCGATCTGCGCGAGCGCCGACGCGCTGCTGATCGCCGCCGGCATCGGCGGTCTCGGCGCGATCGTGCAGGCGCATGGCGACGTGCTCACGTTGATCACCCTGGTCGGCGCCGCGTACATCCTCTGGTTCGCCGTCCGCTCATTTCGCAGCGCGCTGCACCCCGACGTCCTGCTGCCGTCGCAGCAGGAGCCGCAGCCGGCTGCCGCCGTCGCGATCGCGGTGCTCGGCTTCACGTTCCTCAACCCGCACGTCTACCTCGACACCGTGCTGCTCGTCGGCACGATCGGTGCGTCGTTCGGCGACCAGCGCTGGTGGTTCGCGCTGGGCGCCGCCGTGGCGAGCGTCGTCTGGTTCGCCGGGCTGGGCTTCGGCGCGCGCCTGCTGTCGCCGCTGATGGCCCGCCCCCGCACGTGGCGCATCCTCGACGCGGCAATCGGCGTCGTGATGGTCGTGATCGCGCTCGTGCTGCTCCGCTCGGCCCTCGGATAGGCTCTGCGCATGAGCGAATCCGGCCCGGCCCACGACATCTCCGACCCCGACATCACCGTCGAGGAGCGCGAGGCGCACATCGTGATCACGATCGACGGCGTCGTCCTCGCCGACTCGCAGCGCCCCTCCGTCGTGCGGCAGACCAACAGCGGCGTGGCCCGGTACTACCTGCCGCCGGAAGACGTTCGTGCCGACCTGCTCGAGCGCAGCACGACCACCACGCACTGCCCGTACAAGGGCGACGCCACGCACCACTCGGCGCGCATCGGCGACGCACTGCACGCCGACGTGGCGTGGACCTACGACGAGCCGCTGCCGGCCGCGACCGCTGTGGCCGGCTGGTACTCGTTCTACGACGACAAGGTCCACGTGGCGATCGGCCCCGTCGACTGACGACCCGACGCGCCGGGCCAGACCCTGGTTCGCGAGCAGCAGGTAGCGTGTGGCCATGTTCGAACTCGAGACTCTGCCCAATGGCGCCCGCATCCTGAGCGCACCGATGCGCGACGCAGCCAGCGTCGCCGTCGTCATCTCCGTCGCCGCCGGCTCGCGCTGCGAGACCCCCGAGGTTGGCGGCATCGCCCACTTCTCGGAGCACATGTTCTTCAAGGGCACGGAGCGCCGTCCGACCGCGCGCGACATCTCCGCGGAGATCGACGGCATCGGCGGCGAGTTCAACGCCTTCACCGGCAAGGAGCTGACCGCGTACTACGTGAAGTGCGCAGCGGCCGACGGCGGCACGGCAGTCGATGTCCTCAGCGACATGTTCCTCCACTCGACCTTCGATGAGGAGGAGCTCGAGCGCGAGAAGGGCGTGATCGTCGAGGAGATCAACATGTACACCGACACGCCGCGCGACATCGTCGGCCAGGTGTACGACACGGCCCGCTACGGCGACTCGCCAATCGGCCGCCCGATCATCGGCACCAAGGAGACGGTCCGCGCGGCGACGCGCCAGACGTTCCTCGACTACCTCGGTGCGTGGTACCGGCCCGAGCGCATCGCGATCGGACTCGGCGGCAACGTCTCCGACGCGCTGCTCGCCGACGTGCGTGAGCGCTTCGGCGCCCTGCCGGGTGAGCCCACTCCCGCGCTGCCGGAGACGGTCATCCCGGAGATCAGTGAGCCGCTCGTCGCGATCGAGCGCCGGGACGGCGATCAGGCGCACATCGTGTTGGGCGTGAACGGCATGCGCTCGAACGACGAGGACCGCTACGCGATGGCGGTCTGGCAGGCCGTGATCGGCGGCGGCATGTCGTCGCGCCTGTTCACCGAGGTCCGCGAACGGCGCGGTCTCGCGTACTACGTGTTCGGTCGCAACGCCGCCTATACGGACACAGGCTCGTTCGCCGTGCAGGCCGGCGTGGACATCAACCGCGCCAACCTCGCCGTCGAGGTGATCGCGCAGGAGCTCCGCCGCATGGTCGAGGAGCCGATCCCCGCCGACGAGATCCAGAAGGCCAAGCGCTACCTGATCGGCCACACGGTCCTCAATCAGGAGGATCCGAGCGGGCGGATCTTCTTCGGTCTGCGCCGTGAGCTGCTCGACGGCGGCTGGGTCGATCTCGACACCGTCATCCGCGGCATCGAGGCGGTCACGCCCGAGGATCTCCAGCGTGTCGGACGTCGCGTCGTGACGCTGGACCGCGCAGTGCTGGCGGGCGTCGGTCCGCTCGACGACATCGATGGCCTGCGCGCCGCCCTCGGCGCCTGACCCCGGATACAGTGACGTCCGTGGAACTGCATGAGGATGTCGCGGGTGTCTTCGCCCGCATGGACGCGCTGATCGACGAGCTCGCCGGCGACGGCATCCGCATCGATCCGCACACGCACCTCGGCCTCGACGAGGACGGGATGTCCCAGACCCTCGAGGAGCTGATCGCCCACCTCGACGCGCACAAGGTCGCGCACGCAGTGACGTTCCCGCTGCACGATCCCGACCGCGGCGAGAACTACACGGTGCCCAACGACCGCGTCCTCGAGTGGGCCGCCGCGTCGAACGGTCGCGTGATCCCCTTCTGCCGGCTCAACCTGACGGGCGATCCGCTGGCCGAGGCGCGCCGGGCGATCGCAGCCGGAGCCCGTGGCATCAAGCTGCATCCACGCGCGCAGGCCTTCAGCGTCGACGACGAGCGCCTCACCCCCGTGTTCGAGATCGCCGCCGAGCACCGGCTGCCGATCCTGATCCACGCCGGTCGCGGCATGCCGCCGATCGGCGAGGCACTCGCCACCGCCGCCGAACGCAACCCCGACGCCACGCTGATCCTCGCGCACGCCGCGATCGTCGATCAGGACCGCATCGCCTCCCTCGTCGCGGGCCGCCCGAACGTCGTCTTCGACGCCTCCGCGTGGAGCCCGATCGACCTGCACGGGTTGCTCACGCGCGTCCCGCCGGAGCAGCTCGTCTGGGCCTCCGACCTGCCGTACGGCACGATCCGCGAGAGCCTCTTCGCCACGCTGGCCGTGCTCTGCGAGATCGGCGCCGACATGAAGACGCGTGAGGCCGTACTCGGCGGTACCGCTGAGCTGCTGCTGCGTGGCGAGCACCCCACGCTGTCTGCCACGCCGCTCGCGCCGCGCGACCGCGTCGTCAACCTGGCGCGCCAGCGCCTCGGCGGGTACCTCACCGCGATGCTGCCCATGATCTGGCAGCGTCGCCCCGACTACGTCGGGCACTTCGGCCTCGCCGCGGCGGTCTGCCGCGATGAGGAGGAGCAGCTCGACGGCATCGGCGACCTGATCCGCATCGCCGAGCGCCGCTGGGACCACGCGCTCGCCGGCGGTGATCGCCCCACCCTCGAGGATGTGCGCGAGACGTTTGAGATCGTCCTCGCCGCGTGGGTCCTCGCCTACTCGCCCGCCACCCAGGCGCGCTGGAACGAGCTCCCCGCATGATCGCCACTGTTGTCCTCGCCGCTGGCCGCTCCGAGCGGTTCGGTACGCCGAAGCTCCTCGCCGAATGGTGGGGTCGCCCGCTCGTTGAGCGCGCCCTCGAGATCGCACCCGCCGGCCCGCGCATCGCCGTCGTCGGCACGCATACCGCGAAGCTGCTGCCGCTCTTCCAGGCCCACGGCTTTCAGTGCGTCCGCAATCCCAAGCCGGCGCAGGGCCAGTCGTCGTCGTTGCGCCTCG
>CAINDT010000147.1 GCA_903847495.1 uncultured Actinomycetes bacterium | reverse complement strand
GACGTACGTGTTCTCGACGCCAACGGCACCGAGGCCCGGGAAGACCAGCTTCGGCTCGACGGCGATCACGTTGCCGAAGGCGAGCGGCTCGGCGAAGCCCTGCGCGAGGAACGGCCGCTCGTTGATCTCGAGGCCGACGCCATGCCCGACGAAGCGCACGCGGCCCGGGCCGTGCCCCATCCAGTGGTCGCCGAAGCCGGCCTCGGTGGCCAGTTCGAGTCCGCGCAGGTAGAGCTGCTCGGCAGGCGTGCCCGGCACCATCAGCGTCTCGAGGTCCGCCAGGATCGCCTCGCACACCGCGAGCGCCTCGGCCAGCTGCGG
Organism: uncultured Actinomycetes bacterium; assembly: GCA_903847495.1. Lineage (GTDB taxonomy): Bacteria > Actinomycetota > Thermoleophilia > Gaiellales > F1-60-MAGs149 > F1-60-MAGs149. The sequence goes on along the minus strand of CAINDT010000147.1, from coordinate 9,075 downwards.
GTTCGGCGTGCCGCGGAAGAACGTGCGCGTGGCGTCGGCGAGGTACCCCTCCCAGCCGCCGACGAGGTCGACGGTGACGGCGTCGCCGTCGCGAATCTCCCAGCCGCCCGGCCCCTTGCCGACGGCGGCACTCGGTCCAGGACCACCGAGTGGCGTGTCGGCCCACGGCGCGACCGCGCCGTCGGGTCCAGCCAGCACGGCGCCGTAGAACATCTGCCCGTTGAGCCCGCGGAAGCGCAGCGGCCCCTGGTGCCCCTCGCGACGCATGAGGTGCTCGAGCTCGATCTGGATCGCGCGGTCGGTCGACTGCTCCTCGACCAGCGCCGGTGCGGCGGCGAAGGCAGCGGCCACCTGCTCGGCCGCTGTGCCGATCATCTTCAGCTCCCACGTGCTCTTGACGGCCCGCACGCCCGCCAGCACATCGCTGACATCGACGAGCTCGGCGTCCGGCAGCAAGTCGCGGTACCGCAGGTAGCGCGCCGCGGGCAGAACGTCGAGCTCGAGCCCGATGCGGCGCGCGCCCAGCTCGGCGAGCAGCGGCGGCAGCTCCTTGAACGAGCGAAACGGCCGCACGTCCTCGAGGGGCGACTCGGCCTGCACGCGCTCGAGGCTCCGCCGCACGAGCACGATCGGATCGTCGTGGGCCGGCACCAGCAGGTGGGCGTCCGCCATCACGCCGGTCAGGTAGACGAGGTCGCTCGCCTCGATCAGCAGCGCGCAGTCGATCTCCGCCGCGCGCAGTGCATGCTGGAAGGTCACGATGCGGCGTTCGATCTCGGCAGGCAGGATGTGCATGCCAGAACGCTACCCGACGGGCGCTACGCTGCCATCCGTGATCCTCGAGGGCGGCACCATCCACACGGCCGATCCGGCCCTCCCCCGCGTCCGCGCGCTGCCGATCGACGACCGCGGCCGCATCACGCGAGGCGTCGAGGCCTGGGAGGGCGACACCTCCAAGGTCTCCGACGAGCGCATCGACCTCGGTGGCCGCACCGTCGTACCCGGCTTCGTCGATGCGCACCTGCACTTCCTCTCGTGGGCGCTCGACCGCCTGCGCGTCGACGTCCGCAACGCACCGACCGCCGCTGCCGCGCTCGAGCTGATCGCCGCGCAGGCCGCCGCCGACCGCACCGCCGGCAGCGACGGTACGTGGCTGATCGGCGCGGGCTGGACCGAGGCGATGCTCGCCGAGGTCGCCGACCCGGCTGCGGCACTCGATGCCGCCACGGAGGGACGTCCTGCCGCGATCTGGGCGCGCGATCGCCATGCGCTGTGGCTCAACGCGGCCGCGCTCGCGCAGGTCGGCGGCGAGGTGATCCGTCGCGAGGAGGCCGCGTGGGCGACGCCGCTGCCCGCACCGACCCGCGCCGAGCGCCAGCGCGCCGTCTCCCTCGGCCAGCAGGAGGCGCACCGGCTGGGCCTGACCGGCATCCACGACTTCGAGCGCCATGGCGGGCGTGCCACGTGGCAGGAGCTCGACGGACAGGAGCGCGTAACGCTGCGCGTCTCGAGCGCATTGCCGTCCGAGCACCTCGACGCGATCGAGCAGCTCGAGCTCGTCTCGGGTTTCGGCTCGGACCACGTGCGCATCGGTGCGGTCAAGGCGTTCCTCGACGGCACCGTCGGGGCACGCACCGCGCACATGCTTGAGCCGTACGACGACGGCGGCACCGGCATGGAGCTGCTCTCCACCGCCGCCTTGGCCGACGTGATCCGCCGCTCGGCCGCGCTGGGCCTGCCCGTCGCCATGCACGCCATCGGCGATGCCGCTGTGCGCTCCGCCCTCGATGCGCTCGAGCAGACGCATGCCGACTGGCGCGACCTCGCAGACGTTCATAGCCGTCCGCCCCGCATCGAGCACGCGCAGCTGGTGCACCCTGACGACCTCGCGCGCTTCGGTGCGCTTGGCGTGGTCGCCTCGATGCAGCCTGTGCACGCCGCCGAAGATCGCCAGGCAGCCGAGGCCGCCTGGGGCTCCCGCTGCACCGGCGCCTACGCCTGGGGCCCGCTGCGCGACGCTGGTGCCACGCTCGTCTTCGGCACCGATGCGCCGATCTCGCCGATCGATCCGATCGCCACGCTGGCCGCGGCAGTCAACGCGCCGCTCCGACCCGGCCAGGAGGTGACGGTTGCCGACGCGCTGACGGCGATGACCACCACGCCCTCGGCGATCACCGGCCAGGCGCGCCGCTTCGGTCGACTCTCCCCCGGCGCGTTCGCCGACCTCGTCGTCCTCGACCGCGACCCCTTCGAGACGCCGGCCGACGAGCTCGCCTCGATCGAGGTCGTCGCCACGATGGTGGCCGGTCGCTGGGTGCACGGGCGCCCGCCCTGGTGAGCCTGTCTCCGGCCTACCGGGAGCTCCTCGCCCCGGAGCGCCGCTGGCTCCTCGCCGCCGCCGGTGGCGCCTCGTTCGTCGCCGCCTCCGACGTGCTGCTCGTCGCGACGGCACTGCCGAGTGCCGCGCGGGATCTGAGCGGCCTCGACCGCTACGCGCTCGTCGTCGGCTGCTACGCCGCCGCGCTGGCGATCGGCCTGCCGATCAGCGGCGCCGTGATCGACCGCTTCGGCGCCTGGCACTCGCTCGCGTTCGGCTGCGCGCTGTTCGCCGTGGCGGGCGTGGCAGCGCCCTTCGTGCCCAACATGGAGGCGATCGCGGTCCTCCGGCTCGTCCAGGGCTTCGCGGCAGGCTTTCTGCTCGCCGTTCCGCTCTCGGTCGTGGTGCAGCGCATCCCGAAACACCTCCAGAAACCGGCCTACGCGCTGAGCAACTCAGTCTGGGCGCTGGCCGCACTGGCCGGTCCCGTGCTCGGTGCGGTGCTGACCGACCTGCTGTCGTGGCGCGCCGCGTTCCTCGTGCCCGTGGCGCTGACCGGCGTCGTCGCGTACGCCGGCTATCGCGGTCTGCGCGATCCGTCGATCAAGCCGGCCGACCCGCACGCGCGCATCCACCCGCTAGGGCCGCTGCTGCTCGGCGGCACCGTCGCGGCGCTGCTGATCGATCCGCGCTTCGCGATCGTGCCCGGCATCGCGTTCCTCCTGCAGGAGTGGCGAGCCAAGGAACCGGTCTTTCCACGGACGCGCGCGGGCCGCGGCATCGCGATCCTGTGCGGCACGGCCGGCATCGCCTTCACGGGCGCCGACGGCATGGTGCCGCTCGGCCTGCAGGTCGGCCTCGGCTGGCCGATCCTCGTCGCCGCACTGCCACTCGTCGCCACCACCGGCGCCTGGGCCGGCGGCTCGTTCGTCAGCTCGCGCCTGCCATTCACCCACCGCCAGCAGATGCTGCTCGCCGGGGCGCTCACCGTCGTCGGCGTACTCGTGATGGCGGCGCCGCTGCTCGGCGGCGCCACGATCGCCATCGGCATCGTGATCGCCGCCTTCGGCATGGGCATCCAGAGCCCCGTCGCGCTCCTCAGCGCCTCCGCCGAGCGCCCCGGTGGCGAGGGCCGCGCCACGGCATCGGTGCCGCTGGCCCGCAGCATCGGCGGTGGCATCGGCATCGCCGCGGCGGGTGCGATCGTCGTCGGCCGCGTCGGGCAGGAGACGCTCTCGGCGGCCAAGGACATCGACACGGGCGTGCCCGCGATCGCCGACGCGGTGCAGCACGCGAACCTCGTGCTCGCGCTGATCAGCCTCGCCTGCCTGCCCGCCGTTCTCCTGCTGCGCCGGGACTGAGCCCGGCGGGCGATCTACGCCGCCTTCATCCCCTGGGCCGCCGCCATCGCCTGCAACTTGCGGAGGCTCTGGTTCTCGATCTGGCGGATGCGCTCGCGCGTGACGTTGAACGCCCGACCGACCTCGTCGAGGGTGCGCGGGTCATGGCCATCGAGGCCGTAGCGCAGCTCGAGCACGCGACGCTCGCGGTACGAGAGCATGCCGAGGATGCTCTGCAGCGCCTCACGCTGCAGGACGATCTCGGCGGCCTCGTCGGGACGCGGACCGACGGTGTCCTGGATGAAGTCGCCGAACGTCGACTCGTCCTCCTCACCGACGGGCTTCTCCAGCGAGATCGGCGCCTGCGCCGAGCGGCGGATGTACTCGATGTCGGCGACGGAGACCTCGGAGGCCTCGGACAGCTCCTCCACCGTGGGGTCGCGGCCCAGCTCGGCGAGCAGACGGCGCTCGATGCGCGCGACCTTGTTGAGCTTCTCCACCACGTGCACGGGCATGCGAATCGTGCGGCCCTTGTCGGCCAGCGCGCGCGCCACGGCCTGACGGATCCACCACGTCGCGTACGTCGAGAACTTGTAGCCCTTGCGGTAGTCGAACTTCTCCGAGGCGCGCACCAGGCCGATCGTGCCCTCCTGGATCAGGTCGAGGAACGGCAGACCCTGGTTGCGGTAGTTCTTCGCAATCGACACGACGAGACGCAGGTTGGCCTCGATCATGTGCTGCTTCGCGCGCTGGTCGCCCTTCTCGATGCGCTTGGCCAGCTCGATCTCCTGCGCGGCGGTGAGCAGCGGCACGCGACCGATGTCCTTGAGGAACAGCTGGAGCGTGTCGGTCGACACCTCACGCGTGGAGAGATCGAGCACGGGGCGCTCGGCCTCCTCGGCCTCGACGGCGCCCTCCGTGATCGTGATGTCGGCGGCATCGAGAGCGCGGTAGACGTCCTCGACCTGCTGGTCGGTGAGGTCCAGCTCCTCGAGGGTGCCACGCAGCGCCTCCTGCGAGATCGTGCCAGCCTCCTCGACCTGGGCGAGGATCGTGCGAGCCGCATCGCCAGGCTCAACCACTTCATCTGCGCCTTCGCGCTCGAGTCCCTGCTGCATTCCGCTCCTCCGCAATCGGATAACGGGAAACCCTAGAAGCGGCATCGGACGACATCGGACGTCGTCGCGGGCTCAGGACTGCAGCGAGTCCAGGAATTGCTGCGCGACCTGACCGAGGCGGCCATCCGGATCGGCCGTCGCGACCTGCCGCAGCTCGGCCCGGGCCGTGTCCGAATCGCGAATCCAGAGCAGCATCATGGCAAGGTGCAGGCGCGGTGAGGGGTTGCCCGGGTTGTCGCGCACCAACGGCCCCATCTGGCCGAACGACGCCGCGGGATTGTCCTTTGCGTAGGTGGCGATGATCTTGCCGACCTTCGCCTCGACGGAGGACGGATCCACCGCGAGCGCGGCGGAGAACGCATCGGTCGCCGCTACCCGCTGCCCGTCGGCGAGCAGCGCGGCGCCGTAATCGAGCTGCGGCTGCAGCTCGCCCGCGTTTGCGGTGGCCGCGGCGCGCAGCTGCGCCAGCGTGCGGCCCGACGACGGCGGCAATGTCGCGATGTACGGCGGATAGCCGCCCGGCGCGGAGGGATGGATGAGGTTGTCGGACGCCACGCCGTAGAACGTGTCGGGCGCACCATCGCGCACGGCGCGCAGCACCTTCTCTCCCGCGGCGCGCTGCCCCGACCAGAGCAGCGCCTCGCCGAGCGAGAAGCCGACGAAGCCGTCGTCGGGCGACGCGGCGGCGAGCGTGCGCAGGCGCTCGATGGCCGGTGCGGGGTTCGCCGTGTCGTAGTCGAGCAGGGCTAGTGCGGCCTCCGTGCGCGGCGACGGCGTCGCCGCCAGCGTGGCGCGCGCACCCGCCTCGTCGTCGGCCTCGGCCTGTGCGGCGGCGAGGACGAGTGCCGCATCGGGCCCCGGCTCGCGCGCGAGCGCCGCCTTCGCCCACGCAACCCGCGCAGCAGCAGCCTCGGGCGCCTCGGCCGACGGTGGCGCGGCGATGGACGGTCGTCCGGGCAGGGGCTCGGAGGTCGTCGACTTGGCCGCTACAGGCTCGTCGCTCTCGGTCCCACCGGTCGCCAGCACCGCGAGCCCGACCACGACGATCGCCACGGCTGCGGCCACGCCGACCAGCGCGAATACGCGCGTGCGCGGCAGTCCGCCGCGCGCTGTCGGATCCGTCGCCATGAACGCAGGCTACCAGCGGCCTCTCAGCCGAACGGCCGGCTCGGGAATACCCGCGACCCGCATCACGTTTTCCGAATACCAGCTGTCGCTCAGCATAAGAATCCGCTATACAATCACGTGCGCCGCAGAGGCGGCCGATACGAAGGTGATGGAACGATGACGACGTACCGCGAACTGCTCGCCCAGGTCAAGGAGGAGATCTCCGAGATCGACGCGCGCCAGCTGACCGACGAGCTCGCCGCCGCACAGCCTCCGCTGCTGATCGACGTGCGCGAGCCGGACGAGTACGAGCAGGGCGCGATCGCCGAAGCCGTGCACATTCCGCGTGGCTTCCTCGAGTCCCGTATCGAGGCTGCCGCGCCCGACAAGAGCCAGCGCATCGTCCTCTCCTGCGCCTCCGGTGCCCGCTCCGCCTTCGGCGCCAAGGCGCTCGCCGAGCTCGGCTACACCGACGTCGTCTCCCTCGCCGGCGGGTTCTCCGGCTGGAAGCAGGCCGGCAACCCCTGGTCCGAGCCTAAGGTGCTCGACGCCGAACGTCGCCGCCGCTACAGCCGCCACCTCGTGATCCCGGAGGTCGGCGAGGCCGGCCAGCTCAAGCTGCTCGGCGCCAAGGTGCTGATGATCGGCGCGGGTGGCCTCGGCTCCCCCTCGTCCCTCTACCTCGCCGCTGCCGGCGTCGGCACGATCGGCATTATCGATGACGACGTCGTCGACGCCTCGAACCTGCAGCGCCAGGTGATCCACAACACCGAGCGCATCGGCATCCCCAAGGCCGAGTCGGCGGAGCTGACGCTGACGGCGCTCAACCCCGACGTCGAGGTCGTGCAGTACCGCGAGCGCCTGACGAGCGAGAACATCGACCGCATCCTCAGCGGTTACGACGTGGTCGTCGACGGCACCGACAACTTCCCCACGCGCTACCTGCTCAACGACGCCAGCGTGAAGCACAACATCCCCGTCGTGCACGCCTCGATCTTCCGCTTCGAGGGCCAGCTGACGGTCTTCAAGCCGCACGAGGGGCCCTGCTACCGCTGCCTCTTCCCCGAGCCGCCGCCGGTCGAGCTCGCCCCGAGCTGCGCCGAGGGCGGCGTCCTCGGCGTCCTGCCCGGCATCATGGGCACGCTGCAGGCCACCGAGGCGCTCAAGCTGATCCTGGAGATCGGCGATCCGCTGGTCGGCCGACTGCTGCTCGCCGACGCACTGGACATGTCCTTCCACGAGGTGCAGCTGCGCCGCGATCCCAACTGCCCGGTCTGCAGCGAGCACGCCGGCCCCATCGAGTACATCGACTACGACGAGTTCTGCGCGGGCGGTGCCCACGCGAGCGCCCACTAGGAGCCCCCCCGTGTCCATCTCCTTCCGCATGCCCCCCATCCTCCGCCCGCAGGTCGGCGGCGCCCGTCAGGTCGAAGCCAACGGCGCCACGCTCGGTGAGGCGCTCGAGGATCTCTTCACGCAGTACCCGGGCGTGAAGGAGCAGATCGTCGACAGCGAGGGCGAGATCAACCGCTTCGTCAACGTCTACGTGCAGAACGAGGACGTCCGCCTCGGCGACGGCCTCGCCACGCCCGTGCCGGATGGCGGCACCGTGATCATCCTGCCCGCGATGGCCGGCGGCGCCTGCTGATGAGCCGAGGCTCCGTCACCCCGCCCCCCGCCGTGCGCGGTGGCGGCGACGTGCTGAGCGCGATCGGCAACACGCCGCTCGTCGAGCTGCCGCACCTGCGCCCCGAGGGCGGCGCGCGCATCTTCTCGAAGCTCGAGATGCTCAACCCGTCCGGGTCGATCAAGGATCGCGTCGCGCTATCGCTGATCGAATCCGCCGAGGTGCAGGGGCTCCTGTCGCCCGGCCAGACGATCATCGAACCGACCAGCGGCAACACCGGTATCGCGCTCGCGATGATCTGCGCGGTCAAGGGCTACAACTTCCGCGCCGTCATGCCGGAGTCCGCCACGCCCGAGCGCGTCCAGCAGATCTCAATGTACGGCGCCGAGATCGTGTTCTCGCCGGGCGAGCTTGGGTCCAACGGCGGCGTCGCGCTGGCGCGCGAGCTGGCCGCGGCCGATCCGAGCCTCTACATGCCGTTCCAGTACGCGAACGCCGAGAACCCGAACGCGCACTACCGCACGACCGGCCCCGAGATCATCGAGGCACTCGACGGCAAGGTCGACGCCTTCGTCGCCGGTCTCGGCACGGGCGGCACGCTGATGGGCACCGGCCGCGCGCTGCGCGAGGTGAATCCCGACGTGCAGATCATCGCCGCGGAGCCGCTGCAGGGCGAGGCCGTGATGGGCCTGCGCTCGCTCGAGGACGGCTACACGCCGGAGATCCTCGACATCTCGCAGCTCGACCGCAAGATGCTCGTCACCAACCTCGAGTCCGTCCAGGCGATGCGCGACCTGCTCACCCACGAGGGCATCTGGGTCGGCGTGTCATGCGGCGCCGCGATGCACGTCGCGCGCCAGGTGGCCGCCAAGATGGATCCCGACCAGAACGTCGTCACCGTCTTCGCCGACGGCGGCGCCCGCTACGCCTCGGCCAACCTGTTCACCGAGCAGGACGAGGACAAGCTCGAGGACATCCTGGAGTCCAAGCTCTGGTGGTAGCCGACGGCCCGCTGACCCTCCCGCGGGACATGCTCGACCAGATCGTGGCGCACGCACGCGCCGGCCTGCCCAACGAGGCCTGCGGCATCCTCGCCGGCCTCGACGGCCGCGCCACGCGCTTCCTGCCGGCCGTCAACGGCGAGGCGAGCCCGTACTTCTACTCGATCGAGGCGCAGGACCTGCTGCGGATCGTGCTGGACATCGAGGACGCCGACGAGGACATCGTCGCGATCTACCACAGCCACGTGGAGAGCCCGGCGTTCCCGTCGCGCACCGACGTGGAGCTGGCGGCCTGGCCGGACGCGGCGTACATGATCGTGAGCCTCGGCTCGGAGCCGCCGGAGGTGAAGGCCTTCGCGATCCGCGATGGCAAGATCAGCCGTCGCGAGCTCGACATCGTCGACTGACGACGAGAAGGCTGCGAGATGGATCGCGGACGACGACGCGAAGGCCTCGAGGTGGCTCGGTCCGAAAGGACCGATTCACCTCGAGGTCATCGCGTCGCCTGGAACCGAGAAACCTCGGAGTCCTATGCCGCTGCTGGCCCAGCTGATCAACTCAGGCG
>CAINDT010000146.1 GCA_903847495.1 uncultured Actinomycetes bacterium | reverse complement strand
CGTGCTGGCGATCACCACCTGCCCGCAGCGCCCCGCGCGCGTGGGGCAGGGCACGGTGGGTGAGGACATCGTCTTCCGTGGCGTACCGTGCAGCCCCGGCGATATCGCCTACGCGGATGAGGACGGCGTCGTCCTCATGCCCGCCTCGGCCTGACGAACGACGGCGATGCGCCTGTCGCCGTCACCGCTCGCAGGAGCGGGACGACGACAGGTGTCGCGACGACTCAGCTGTCGGTGACGACGACGACGATCTTCGGTGTGTTGTACGCCCACCAGAAGGCGCCGTACGACTGCTTCGCGGAGTGCAGCGTGAAGGTCGCGGACAGGTTGCGCGTCCATGCGACGGCACCGCTGGCGAAGTAGTGATTCACGGGCGAGAAGGTCCAGGTGGCTGCGCTCAGGTTCGAGAAGCTGCCGGGGTTGCAGTTCGACATCGTCTTGTCGTCGCTGTACGGCGTCTGCGTGATGTACTGCTCCTGCCAGTTGATCTGGGCATCAAGCTTGTGGTCGCCGGTCCAGAAGCAGGCCTGCACGGTGCGGGTCTGGCCTGCCTTGTTCGGCGTCTGCAGGTCGACGGAGATCGTGGACGAGTTGCTGTCGCTTGACACGAGGGTGCACCAGCCAGGCTGGGTGATCATCGCCGCGCACGCCGGAGCGTCGCCGGCGTCAATGAAGAGCTCGACGTCACGGAAGGTGCCGGTTGGCAGCTTCTCGTTCATCGTGGCCATATCCATCACCTTGCCCGTGGGCAGGATGCGCGCGTTGAACCGAATCTTGTGCTGACGCGGGAATTCCTTCGGCTTGGAGAGAACGATCACCGACTGCATCGTCTGTCCGTCGTGGTGCAGCACGATCGCCGCGTTCGGCGGGTTCTTGTCGAACTCGTTCTGCTGCCAGCCGCCGACGAAGCCGAGGATGTCGGTGGAGCCGGCCGAGCGGTCGGGGCGGTCGGTGAACCACGCCGTCGGGCTCGTCATCGGCACGGTCACGGTGTAGTTCTTGCCGGCCTTGGCGATCTTCGCGGTCGGCGCGGTGGTGCTCCAGAGAATCGACGAGCTCTTCGCCATTGCGGCGGGCACGATGGCGAGGCACGCCGCGAGGGCGACGGTGGCGATGGCGGATGGCAGAAAGCGTGGACGGCGCATGGGATCTCCGGGGTTGGCGAACATGCGGAGTGTAGCCTCGACCGCTGTTCACTGAAGTGAGATCGATCACACGTGTGCAACGCGGCATGATCGCCGTCGCGCCGAGCAATACCCCCAACGGGATTCGAACCCGTGTAGCCGCCGTGAAAGGGCGGTGGCCTAGGCCGCTAGCCGATGGGGGCCCGTCGCGCAGGATACCCATCTGGGCCGCGGCGGCGCGCACCGGTGTTCTGTCCGGGGAGCGCCGTAGCCTTGTGCCAGATGGATCGCTCCGAACGGCTCACCGGTAACGCGGACACCGCGCTCGAGCGCTGTCGGGCCTGTCCATCCAAGCTGATGCAGCCGGTGCAGTGGCGCCGGCTCGGCGAGGACCTCTGGGAGATCGACCTGCGTTGCCCCGACTGCGGCGGCACGGCACGCGAGTGCGTGCCGCAGGAGGCCGTCGCCCGGTACGACCAGGTGATGCGCCGTGCCCGCCTGTCGCTCGAGCGGCACCTCGAGGCGATCGAGCGGGTCGACCCGACCGCTGAGCGCACACCGTACGGCGATCCCGCACCCGACCTGCGGATCCTGCCCGAGGATTTCGGTCCCGGCGCCGAAGCCGCGTAGGGGAGGGGCGATGACCGATCTCGGCGGCCGTTACCGCCTCGAGGCCTCGATCGGCCGCGGCGGCACGGGTGAGGTGTTTCGCGCGCGCGATCTCCGGCTCGACCGCGTCGTCGCCGTCAAGCTGCTGCATCCGTGGGTAGCCGAGGACGAGGATGCCCGTCGGCGCTTCCGCCGCGAGGCCACGACGCTCGCGCAACTTCGCCATCCGAACATCGTCCAGGTGCTCGACTTCGACGAGGCGCTGCCCGCGCCGTTCCTCGTGCAGGAGCACTGCGGCGGCGGCACGCTCGTGCGCTCCACGCAGGCCGCGCCGCTGCCGTGGCCCGAGGTCGCCGGTATCGGGCTCGCCATCTCCCGCGGTCTGGCGCACGCGCACGCGGCCGGGGTCACCCATCGCGACCTCAAGCCGGGCAACGTCCTCTACGGCGACGACGGTCTGCTGCGCGTCGCCGACTTCGGGCTGGCAGACGTCCTCCGGCGCGAGGCCACCGATGTGACGCTGACCGGCGATGGCACGCGGGTCGGCAGTCCGGAGTACTGGGCGCCCGAGCAGGCCGCAGGCCTCGACGTCACCGAGCGCGCCGACATGTACGCGCTCGGCTGCATCCTGTACGAGCTCGCGACCGGGTCGCTGCCGTTCGAAGGGTCCGATCGGGTCGCCACCGGCATGCGCCGCATCCACGAAGACCCGCCGCTGCCGACGGCGTTCGTGCCCGACCTCCCGCCCGAGGCCGAGGCGCTGATCATGGAGCTGCTGCAGCGGGCGCCCGAGCGCCGTCCGCGCGCCGAGGACGTGGCGCGGATGCTCGCTGGCGATGTGCCGATCATCCCCGAGGACGACGAGCGTGCGACGACGCGCATCGCGCTGGAGGACATTCCACCGACGATGCTCGCGCCCGAGCCGGAGCCGGTGCGAACGGGCGTCCGCACCGGAGCGCTGCGCTTCGGGGTGATCCTGCTCGCGATCGGCGTGCTTCTGGCTGGCGTCGGCGTGGCCACCGGCGTCCAATTGACGCACGCCGGAATCGTCGTGGACAAGCCGCTCGGGCGGACGGCGGCCGCCGCTGGTCTGGCGGTGCTGGTCGGCGCGGCTGCGATCTGCGGTGCGCTCGCGGTGCTGACGCTGTGGTTCTCGCGCAACCGATCGCGGGCCCAATCCCGCTTCGTGCGCAATCTGCTCGGACTGCTCGCGGTGCTCGTCGCGGGGCTCACGTCTGGCACGATCGTGTGGACCGCCAACGCGTGGATCACGGTTGGCGTCTCGGCTCTCTGGGGGAAGCTGCAATGAGCATCGCAATCGATTCCGATCTCTATCGCCGGCTCTTCGCCGGGGTCAACGAGCAGGGCTACTCACCCGATGGCTGGACGCGCGCGCCGTGGACGGACGAGCTCCGTGCCGCCGAGCAGATCGTCATCGATGCGGCGCTGGCCGACGGGATGGTGTGCGAGCACGATCCTGCCGGCAACCTCTGGATCACCGACCCGAATGCGCCCGCCGACGGTCTCGTCGTCGCCGGGTCGCATCTCGACACCGTGCCCAAGGGTGGCGCCTTCGACGGTGCGCTCGGCGTGGTCGCGGGGCTTGTCGCGGTGCTCGCGCTGCGCGCGGCCGGCGTGCCGCACGCCGAGCGTCTCGCGGTCATCTCCTTCTGCGACGAGGAGGGCTCGCGCTTCAACACGCCGTGCTTCGGCTCCCGCACGATGGTGGGCACCTTCGGCGATGAGGTCGCGGATTCGAAGGACAAGGACGGCATCAGCATCCGCGAGGCGGGTGGCACGGATCCAACCAAGGCTGCGGGTCTGCATAAGCGGATCGGCTGCTACTTCGAGATCCATGTCGAGCAGGGCCTCGCGCTCGATCCGGCCGACGTCACGCTCGGCATCGCCACGCGCCTGTCGGCGCGCGGGCGCTGGGAGTGGAGCGTGACCGGCGAGGCCAATCATGCCGGCACCACGCCGATGGCGGGTCGCCGCGAT
>CAINDT010000145.1 GCA_903847495.1 uncultured Actinomycetes bacterium | reverse complement strand
TACGGCACGACGTCCGTCGGCAGCTGCTCGGCGATCTCGCCGCCCAGCAGGGCCTTCAGCCCAAGAACGGTGACGGCGGGACCGAGGGCAATCAGAATCAGGCCGACAGGGACGACCTTGGCCGTCCACGGGCGGCGCGCCCCGAGCGAGCGGAGTGCGCTCCACTTCGCCATCGAGGCAACGGCGCGGCGGGTGGAGCCGCGCACCTCGCCCTCGTATGGTCGATACCGCACGTCGTGGATGCGCGCGCTCACCCGATTGCCTCCAGCAGCTCGTCCTCGATCGACGGGCCGGCAGGATGCAGACGGCGCAGGCCGCTGCCGGTCTCCGCGGCGGCATCGCGCACGCTGGCGCGGTCCTCATCGCGGGCGATGCGGGCGCGGAGTCGCTGTTCGCCCGCGGGCTCGGTCGCGATGCCGCGGGCCGTCAGCGCAGCCAACAACGGTGCCGAATCACCGACGGTCTCGATCAGCAGCTCGTCGTCCTCGCCGGCGCTGGCCGCGAGCGGGCGATCGAGCGTGACACGCCCCTGCCGCAGCACGACGACGTGGTCGCACGTGCGGCGGATGTCGTCGAGGATGTGCGACGAGATCAGCACGCGGACGCCGAGGTCCTGCGAGACGCGGCGGATCACCTCGAGCATCTCCGCGCGCTGCGTCGGGTCGAGGCCGTTGGTCGGCTCGTCGAGGATGATCAGCTCGGGGGCGTGGACGAGCGCCTGCGCGATCTTGACGCGCTGCCGCATACCGAGCGAGAACGAGCCGATCACGCGGGACCGTTCCTCCTCGAGCCCGACGGCGAACAGCACCTCTGAGGCGCGGCGGATGGCATCCGCCCGAGACAGTCCGCGCAGCTCTGCCAGGTGTCGCACCAGATCAGCGGCGGTGAGCTCGGGTGGCAGACACTCATGCTCCGGCGCGTAGCCGATCCGACGCCGGATGCGGTCGCCGTGCGTGCGGGCGTTCTCGCCGAGCACGTCGATCTCGCCGCCGTCCAGGCGCACGAGGCCGAGAATGGCCTTCATCAGCGTGGACTTACCGGCGCCGTTGCGGCCGAGCAGCCCGGTCGCCGGCGCATCGATACGCACGGTCACATCGTCGAGGGCGACGACGCTGCCGTAGCTGCGTCGCGCGCCCCGTACCTCGATCGCCGGAGTCACCGCCACACGCACAGCGTACGCGCTCGTGTCGGTGGGTTGCGGACACGCTGGTCCGCAACCCACCGACGACGACGCGGACGGGTTAGGCCGTCGCCTTGTGCGAGCTCTTGACGCCGGTCACCAGGACGATGCCGAAGGCAACCTTGGCGAGCACGTCGATCACCGCGAAGACCAGGATCTCCCCGGTCAGGCTCAGCGCGCCCGTGCCCTCGGTGCCGAGCACCCAGAGGATCGGGTAGATGAACCACAGCACCGTGAGGATGCCGAGCAGCTTGGTGAACAGCGGCTTGGAGGCAGCATCCAGGTGGGCCTTGACGGGGCTGAACAGCGCCCACAGGACGAGCAGGAAGAACACGCAGCTGATGGCGTACCAGATCCACTTGTCGCTGTTGTCGCCGCGCAGCGACGCGATCAGGCCGGTCGCGATCATCAGCACGTCGGCACCGAGCACCCAGCCGATCAGGCCGTTGCGTGCGCGAGCAGCGTCGCCGCCACCCGTCAGCGGCGCGAGGCCGACCGTCAGCAGGCCGAGGAGCAGCAGCGGCGTCGTCACGACCCAGTCGACGTAGCGGGCGTAGAAGATCTGCTGGCCTGCGACCTCAACGACACCGGTACCGGTTGCCATCGCGAGGTAGGCACACGCGGCAATCGCGCAGACGAAGAAGCTCGCCGTGACGTGATGCCGCTCATTGTTGGGGAGGCTGAAGCCGATCGCGGCGATGATCACCGCTCCGATTGCCATCCCCGCAGTTCCGAGCCAGAGGATGAGCTCCTGCGTGGAGGTCAGTTCCATGGGTCACCTGTTCCTTGTCGCGCATACGCGCCGGAGGTATGGCCGGCTGTTGAGATGTTCGCAGGAGGCCGTTCGCGTGGCAGGACGCGTTTCCGTCATTCCCGTTTTCACCGATTTCGCGCCAATCTGGATCCGGATCCAGATTGGTCGATTTCGCGCCAATTTGGATCCGGATCCAGATTGGTTGATTTCGTGCACATTTTTGGCGCGGATCCACGTTGACCGCGGCGGGGCGGCGGGCGGACTCCGTATCCTGCCGACGTGGAGCGATACGACCCCCAGGCCGTCGAGGCGCGTTGGCAGCAGGTGTGGGCCGACGAGAAGGCG
>CAINDT010000144.1 GCA_903847495.1 uncultured Actinomycetes bacterium | reverse complement strand
GACGTCGTCTTCGCCTGGCCCGCGTTCGTCACGTACGCGCTGACCGCGCAGAAGCAGCAGGCGAACGCCATCAAGGTGCCGCTGACAGATGACACACACGACCTTGATGCG
Organism: uncultured Actinomycetes bacterium; assembly: GCA_903847495.1. GTDB lineage: Bacteria > Actinomycetota > Thermoleophilia > Gaiellales > F1-60-MAGs149 > F1-60-MAGs149. The sequence continues at coordinate 1,589 of CAINDT010000144.1, read as the reverse complement.
CTGCTCGCGGCGATCACACCCGCGACGAGCATGGTCTACGTCTGCAATCCGAACAACCCGACCGGTACGTACGTCACGCGCGACCAGCTGCGCGCGTTCATCGACGCGCTGCCCGAGCACGTGGTCTGCGTCGTCGACGAGGCGTACAGCGAGTACGTGCTCGAGGACGACTATCCGAACGCCATCGAGGAGTACGTGAAGGCCGGCCACCCCCGCGTCGCCGTGCTGCGGACATTCTCGAAGATCTACGGCCTCGCCGGCCTGCGCGTCGGCTGGATGGCCGCACCGGCATGGATCGTCGACGCCTCGATCCGCGTGCGCGGTCCCTTCGACGTGAACGCGATGGCGACGGCCGCCACGCTGGCCTCCCTCGCCGACACTGCGACGATCATCCGCCGCGCGCAGGAGAACGCCGCGCGCCGCGAGTCGCTGCGCGCCAAGCTCGCCGCGGCTGGTGTCGCCACGACCGGCGTGGCGAACTTCCTCACCGTCACCGTCGAGGACGCGCAGGCGACGACGGCCGAACTGATGCAGCGTGGCGTGATCGTACGGCCGCTCAACGGCTTCGGCGCGCCAACCAAGATCCGCATCACGATCGGCTCCGACGAGGATATGGCCATCGCCGAGCCGATCCTCGTCGACGTGCTCTCGCGCTAGCCCGTCGGGCGCGCGAGCATCAGGTCCGCGAGAACCACGTCGCTCGGAATCACGACGCCCGCGGCCTGGAGTGCCGCGATCAGGTGCTCCCGCAGCGCGCGTTGGATCAGCAGCTGGTGCTCGGGAACGACGCGCTCGGTGACGCGCACGAGCAGCGCATCGCCCGCGACGACTTCGATACCCATGAAGGTCGGGGCGGCGATCACCTTCGGCCCGAACTCCGGATCGCGCACGAGCACCTGTCCGACCTCGTCGACGACGCGCCGCACGACCGTGAAGTCGGTCGACGTGGCAACCGGCAGCTCGACAATCGCGAGGCTCCAGCCCTGCGAGCGGTTGGCGACGTTCATGATCTCCCCGTTGCGGAGGTACCAGACGACGCCTGTGAAGTCGCGGACACGGGTCGTGCGCAGCGCTACCTCCTCGATCACGCCCGTCACGGCGTCGAACTGGACGACGTCGCCGACCCCGTACTGGTCCTCGATGATCAGGAAGATGCCGGCCAGGTAGTCCTTGACCAGCGTCTGCGCGCCAAACGCGAGCGCCACGCCCACCACGCCGGCACTGGCGAGCAGCGGCGTGATGTTGATGCCGATCAGCTCGAGGATGACCAGCAGCGCGTTGATCCAGATCAGCAGCGAGACGATGCTGGTGAGCAGCGTGCCGATCGCCTGTGCGCGCTGCGCCATGCGCGTGGCCCGCGCTGCGGGGTTGGCGACCACATCCTCCTGCTCCATCAGGTGCCGGGCCTCGGAACGCGCGATCGTGCGATTGACGACGCGGCGGATGATGCGGCGGAAGACGATCGTCAGCAGCACCGCCACGACGATCGTGATCAGGATCTCCAACGGATCGCCGGTCGTGACCCAATCAAGGAACTGGCGGATCGGCCCCTCTTGCGTTGCGGCGATGACGGTCATCGCGCCGATCAT
>CAINDT010000143.1 GCA_903847495.1 uncultured Actinomycetes bacterium | reverse complement strand
GGGTCTGGCGTGTGGCGGCCGCCCAGATCGCCTCGATCGGATCGGGGCCGGACACCGGCGTGTCCGACGAGAGCACGATCGGGACGCCGGCGTCGCGGAATTCGCCGTACGGGTTGTACCGGTTGGCGCTCTCGCCCAGCGCCTCAAGCAGTGCGTCACCGACGAGGTATGCGTGCGTCGGCTGCGGGATCGGGTGGATGCCGAGGTCGGCGATGCGATGCACCTGCTCGGGGGACGGCATACCGCAGTGCTCGATGCGGTGGCGATGGTCCTTGCGGTCCACGTCGGCGAGCGCCTCGGTGACGGCATCGAGGACGATCTGGATCGCCGAGTCGCCCTGCGCGTGCGTGCCGGTCTGCAGGCCGAAGCGATGCGCTCGGCGGATCAGTCGCCGCAGCTCGTCCGGCTCGTGGTACAGCTGGCCGTGGTGGCAGGGATCGAAGCGATAGCCGCTCTCGAAGTACGCGGTCAGCCCCGTCAGCGTGCCGTCGGCGTAGAGCTTGAGTCCGGCGAAGGCGAGGTGGTCGTCGCCGAGGCGGGAGCGCAGGCCGAGCTCGACGAGCACCTCGAGCAGCGTCGAGAGCGTGAGCATTGAGGCGCGCATCTGCAGCCGGCCGTCATCGCGGGCCGACAGGTACGTCTCCATCTCGCGGCGTGTCACCTGCGCATCCGTGATCGACGTGACGCCGGCCTTGAGCAGCATCGTCTGCGCGTTGCACAGCAGATCGACGAGGCGCTCCGGCGCGTCGGGGATGTGGATGTTCGGGCCGTGGTTGAGCGTCTTCACGCCCTCGGGCCCGGTGATCAGGTCGATCGCCGCGTCCCACAGCACGCCCGTCGGGGTGCCCTGCTCGTCCCGCTCGATGCGCCCGCCGGCCGGGTCCGGCAGCTCCTTCGTGATGCCGTTGAGTGTCAGGCAGTGGCTGTTGACCATGACGCCATGGCCCGAGCGGTGCATGACGGCGACGACGCGATCAGTCGCCACCCGGTCGAGGTCGGTGCGCTCGGGATTGCGCTTGACGTCCAGATCGCCGTGGTGCACGCCGAAGCCCCAGACGTCGGCCGTCGGCGGCAGCGAGTCGCGGCGCCGGCCGAGCATCTCGACGAGCGCGTCGATCGTCGTCACCTCGGGCGGCGCACAGTCGACCCATGCGGCGCACTGGCCGAGCATCAGCGGATGCGTATGGGCATCGACGAAGCCCGGCAGCAGCGTGCGGCCGCCGAGATCGAACTCGGTGGCGTCACGCCCCGCCGCATCGCGGCACTCCTCGAGCGAGCCGACGTGGAGGATGCGCTCGTCCAGCACCGCGACGGCCTCAGCGCGCATCTCGGCCGCCATCGTCAGGATCGGTCCGCCGGAGATGACTGTGCGTCGGTTCATAGGAGAACCGTACCGCCTCAACTAGGCCGTGATGAACTCATCGAAGTTCGGGCGCAGCGTGTGCTTCCAGTAGCCGAGCATGAAGCTCGACCAGTTGTTGAGCACCTTGCCGTCGCTCGTGACGTACCACGACGCGCAGCCGCTCGCCCAGACGGACTTCGCGAGATCCTCCTGCAGCTGCGCGTTGAAGCGCGCCTGCGCGTGCGGGTCGACGGTGAGCACCTTGAGGTGATCGCGCCGCATCTTCTGGATGCACTTGCGGATGTAGCGGATCTGGCACTCGATCATGAAGATGATCGTGCCGTGTCCGAGGTTCGTGTTCGGG
>CAINDT010000142.1 GCA_903847495.1 uncultured Actinomycetes bacterium | reverse complement strand
CCGCGCGGCCCCACACCCGCCGACGCCGACGCGGCCCGGCCGCGTCCCGTCGTCTGCTCCGCATCCGCGGAGCCGCCCGACGCCGCCGCCGCCGCGGCGACCGTCGCATCTCGTCCCCCGCCCGAGGACATCGCCGAGGGCGTCCCCTCGCACTCACCCAACGCGCGCTGCAACGCAGCCGCGTCCAGAAGCCCGGCAATAGGGCACAGAAGCTTCTGTGAGGCCGAACCCCACCTTCACACACACACACACAAACCACGCCCGTACGAGAACCACGCTGAACTCGCAGGTTTCCGCGCGAACTTGTCTCACAGCCAGTGGGTAGCTAGCCCTACTGGCTCACACCTCCTTCTTAAAGAGGGTAGCGTCCACCGCGCGCGGTTCCACCGCGCACAGCACTACGTCCGCGCCCGACGCCGCCGCGTCGTCCACCGCGCCCACGACCATTGACGTCGTTAGGCGTATACTCCGTCCCCGGTGCCTTAAGCCCGTGAGTACGGCAGTATTCCATGACTTTGGTAACCAGTCGCACATTTGTCGACGGTACCCACGAGGACGCACGTTCCGTCCCAAGCCATTCAATCTCAAACTCGTAAGCCCCATTGTCGAGCACCCTGTGCCCGAGAACGGCGACCACAAACGCGCTCCCAGCTTCCAGCTGGTGCGCCGCCACCTCTGCCACTGTGGCCCGCGACATATCAATCAGCCTCAGTCGCGTAACATGATAAGGGCCCGTTTCAACCTGATCAGGGTCGACGAACGCTGCACCATACACAAAATTGCCATCCGGCGTAACACGCGTAACCACAAAAGGTCCCGTGTACCACGAACGCATCCGATTCAACGGGTTGACGTGCACAAGCACGTACTCGCCCACGGTGTACCGCCGTGTAACCCGTCCCGCGTCCCACAATTTCTTGGTCAGCGCCTGCTGCACGCTCGACCCCAGAATGACGCGTTCCTGCACCGCACGTACCACCGCGTGATACTGCGCCACAATTTCATTGATGTCGTCAAGAGTTGCGCCCGAGATACCCAGTGTCTCGACGCCAAACGTCCCAGCCGACCAATCAGCCAACGCCGCCGCCCGCGTGCGCGGCTCTCGCCCGTGTAACACACCATACGGACTGCACTCCATGTGCATCACGACCGTGCTGTTGATTATCCCCTCGAGGATCGACAGCCATGGCCCCTTAAACCATTCTCGCTCCGCTTTCGCCCCCAGCGTGGCAATAATCGCGGCAGCAATCTCGCGGATCTTGGTCTCCACAGCACCCTGACCCTGCGAGTGGTGCGGCGCACCCAGCACGGGAGTAATGCCCTCGCCCTTGCAGAACTCCCGATACGCCACACTGTCGAAAGGCTGACCGCCGTCGGAACGCAGCACAACGGGCCGCGTGCCAAACGACACAATCACCTCCATCAGTTCCTCCGTAACCTCCTTTGCCGTGGCACTCGGCAGATAGCGCAGTCGCACATACCTCGAGATAGCCTCAACGACAATCATAATGTACCCAGTCTCGTAGGGCATTGGACCCTTAAGGTCCACATACCACGTATGGTGAACATGCGGCGCCAACGTCGGGTTCAGCTCACCCGCGTTCGCCTTCACGTGCGGGGCCTTCGCGGCCGCACACTTGAAACAGCTGCTGACGTAATGACGCACGTCCTCGGCAATGTTCCCCCAGTACACGCGTGCCTGCCTCGCCAGCGCCCACGCCGTGCGTTCCGCCCCAGTATAATGCATACCTCCATCGTGCACCATACGCATCAGCCGCTCCTTCAGCGTCACTGCACCCCGCGGGACAATCAGTCGGTCCCGGTAAAGGTAGAGCGTCACACCGCCCAATACCGCCGTCGAGTAGTGCCCACCAGTCCAAGTCTCACGTTCCGCCAGCGACGCCTCCGCCTGCGCCGTCGCAATCTCGGCCGCCAGCGGGGCCATCACCAGATGTCCAGGAACCCGCGTGTCCCCAGTAAGAGCAGCACCGCCACCGGCGCCCTCCTCCTTTTCCAATGGCCCGCCCGCCATCGCGTAAAGGTACATCTCAAACGCGTCCTCCGCGTTCATCTCCGCCTCCACCGGTCGCACCGACCGTGAGGCATAATCCGCTATGGAATTCTCGTCGCCCGGAATCCACCACTGCTCGCGCACACCAGAGCAGTCGATGTCGTGCCTCCAACGCACGACACGCGGGTCCTTAGACACCGTGTCCTCGGACAGATTCTTGTTGTCATTCAGCAATATAACGTACGCGTGCGGAAAGTCCCTCGGCATAATCAAACACACCGCCTGCCGCTTCGCGTAACACTCCTTCACCTGCGGTGGCCACTTCAATTGCGACCGCTGTGACACGAGCCATCCGCTCGAATAGTACCCGATAGGCCGTAAACGTCCAGACCCAGACTCGATCTGAAAGACGGAAACGCCATAACCCAGGTTGCCCGCTGCGTCACACGTAACGTACACGGGCCGCGACGGATCGTAACACATAATCCAGTCGCTGTCCACCACCGCCTGCATCGCCGCCCGCATTGCGGCCGTGTGCTCGGACGTCCACACGTCCTTAAGCACCACCCTCGGCGTGTCGAGCTCCAAAAGCTTCGCCAGCCGCTCGCGCATCGCCATATGGTCAGCCACGCCCCAATAATAGTAGCGCAGCACCCCGCAGACGCTCAGCAGCGCCTCACGAGTGTCGGGAATCGGCGTGTCCATCAACGACTTGACACGCTCGCGAGAGACCCGATAATTCCCATTGACGACGTCAACCTCGACCCCACACCAGTCGTAGTCGTCGTATAGAAATTTGCATTTGCTCAGGCTGAGCCTCCAGCCCACCTGCAAAGCACGATCGATCACGTGCAGGAGCACCTCCATAAACACGAGCTCGTCGTCTCCACCCAGCAAAACATCGTCAATCCAAGCCAGGATCGTCGCCATTGGAACATCGTCCAGCGACGGCAACACCACACGTTCCATCATCGCCCGCTGGAATTCCGCAGGAAATCCGTGCCAGCCAAAGTAGCCCTGCAGCCACCGCAGCTTCCCAATCGGCGTTGTAAAGACGGACAGCTCGCGGGCCCGTGGCCCCAGCTTCAGTCCCGTAAACGCCTCCGCAAAATCGAGAGCAGCAGCGAAACGGCAACCCCGTCCCGCCCGCTGCGCCTCACGAATCATGTTGTCGGGCATAAAGCCCCCATCGATGTCCACCCTCTCAGTGACCCGATTCGTCTCCGACGGATTGACCGTCACGCGCCATTTGCCGCCCGGCTTCGGCACGACGATCACGAACCCGTACGCGGGCGTGTCCCAAGGCACATGCTCAGCAACACCGCTCGCGACCCATTTGTGCAGCCCATCCTCGGCCGCGCCGCTCTGTGCACCCCGTCTAATGGGCACACGGAAGCTGACGGGCTTAGGCGTGCCCACGAGCGTCATGTCGACGACCACTGTCGTCTCCGAGACGTCCATTCTGGCAAACACCTTGCGGCGCTCGACCAGTTTCTCGACCAACAGCCTCGCAAAAGCCGAGTCGCGCCGTGCAGGCGCAATCCGCGCAGCGATTGCCGCGCGGAGCTCGTCGTCGTTCATCTCCTCCGGGTGCGTCTCCACGACGCCACCGTCCGCGGGCGCCACAGCAGCTAGCGTCGGCACGTCGCCGATCGCGTCGCCCGACTGCCGCACCACGTACGTAACATCGTCGCCCTCCCGAGGGGCACGAGGCGTCGCCGCGACCCTCGCACCGTGTAACACCATCTGCGCCAAATCACCCAGTGGCCCCGTCGTCCCGCCGCGACCAAAACCCCAGTCTGCGTAACTGATGTACAAATCCCGTGGCGCCACGGCCGTAAATGCCATGACCCACACACCGAGCAACTGAATCCGACGATCCCAGTGCACGTACAACGGCGCCGCCGCGCCCTCCTCGCTCACATCGAGCATAACCTGTATCGAAATGCCGAGGTCCACGACGCCGACCGAGTCGACTGTCGTGCCATCACCGAGGCGCAGCAGCGGACGCCGCCCGCCCTCGTGTGCGCGTACGTCCCCCAGCAGACCAGCACGCTCCAAAAACGACCGCGACACGCACGTAACGCCCGCGCCCGTGTCGCACAACAGCGTGCCCACCGCCTTTCTCGACAGAAACGGCACGTTGCCCAGAGCCCACACACGGCCCTCGTTCTTCGCCAACTCCGCGCCCAGTGCGGCGAGCATCCCAGCCTCGTCGCCCACACACCCGCGCATACGTTGCGTCTCCCTCGGCGTCGCGAACGACTCCCGTACGCCGAGGGTTGCCAGTCATTTCCGCGCCGTCGTCGAAGCCGCCGTCGCCGTCGCCGCCCGCGCCGGCTTATAGCAGTCCCTCTGCACGTGCCCGGAAATACCGCAATTGAAGCAGCGGCCCGCGCCGCCGACGGGCGCGCCCGCGGCCGCCGTCGCAGGCTTGCCCTGCTGCACGCCCGCAACGGTCGCCATAGCGGTCGTCTGCTTTGCACCGCCTGCCGCTACGGCGGCAGAGCGTGCAGGCACACCCTTCCAGACTGAGGCCGTCCGCGCGGCCGCAGCCGCGGCTGCAGCCTTCTTGGCTGCGTCCTCGGACGCCGCGGCCATGTTCAGCGCCGCAGACCGCATTTTGACGAGCTCCACGACAAACGCGGAGCGCGTCTCCCAGTCCTTGTTCGTCTCCTCGACGACCCGACCCAGTGCGTCCAGAATCGTCGTCTTCATCGTCGCGTAATCGAGCCCGACCGGCACAGACCGCGCGCCCGATATCTTCAGCACGTCACAAATCATCCGCTGCAGACGCTCAGGCAGCGTGTTGAGGACAGCCATTGCGACCTGCCCGGTCGCCCCTGACTTCCTCCACTCCGCGTCGCGAACACCGCTCAAATGGCGCCCGATACCCGACACGTGCATGCCAAGCGACATCGTGACCGACTCCTCCGAGAGGATCGTCACGCCGCCCAGCGAAAACGGCTTAATCATCCCCACAGCCTCGAGAATCGTGTAGCCATTGCTGGCCACGTAGCCCTGCAGCCACGTGACCCACTCGTTCGTCGAACGCGGCGTGCCGCCCGTCGACTCACGCGCTATCGCGCGCGCCACCTCAAGCGCCGACGGCGTCATGTACGCCGTGAGATCGTATGGCAGAAACCCATTGTTAATACCAAACGATTCCAGCTCCCACAAAAGCGACACCGCAGTCGCCGTGTCGAGCGCGCCGTTCCGCTCCGCCAGCTTGTGGGCGCACGGCATGATCCGCTTGGCCCGCTCGCCCGGCGTAAGACCCGATTCATCAGGATTGCCGCCCACCGACGCCGACGACCACACACTCCGCGAGAAAAACGGGTGTGACGCGGCCGCGAGCGACGACGAAAACGCCGACTCGCCGCCCTCAGACACGCTCGCGTTCGCCGACGCCGCGCGTTCCTTCTCGAGCTCGAGCTCCGCTACGCGACGCGCCAAATCGGACGCCGCCGCGCGCGCATCCGAGACGGCCAGCGCCGCACGCATCCGCTCGAGCTCAATCTCGGCTGACGCGCGCGCAGTTGCCGCCGCGGCCTGCGCCTCGACGACCATCCGTCTGGCCACCTCCTCAGCCAACGCCGCGCGCAGCTCCGCCGCAGTCCCCGCGGACTCAGCGTGCCGCGCGACCGCCGCCGAGAAAGCACCGTCCACTGACGAGCCGTCCGTACGGACACTCTCGCCATCCTCGGCCGGCACGGCCATAAAGGCCCGTACCGCGCCGTCCGCGCGCGCGGCCACAAGGGCACGCGCCGCGTCCACCGCTGTCTCCGTCGGCGCGCCCGTAAAGGCACGCGCCGCGTCGAACAGCCCCGCCGGCGCGCCCATAAAGGCACGCGCCGCGTCAGACGCCGCCGGCGCGCCGCCCAAAAAGGCGCGCGCCGCGTCGAATACCGTCGCCGACGCGCCCATAGAGGCACGCGCCGCGTCGGCCGCCGTCGCCGACGCGCCCATAGTGGCGCGCGCCGCGTCGGTCAGCGGCGCGGCCATCAT
>CAINDT010000141.1 GCA_903847495.1 uncultured Actinomycetes bacterium | reverse complement strand
GGTCTGGCGTTGCGGGAGGATGATCACCGCCGGCGCGAGCTCCAGCTTGGTGATGCCCGCGAGGTAGCCGAGCATCACGAATGGCTCATGAAAGGTCGAATCGATGTCGTACGGGCCAGACCAGTCGGTATAGACCGCCGGGTCGGCGCCCACGACGTGCTCGTAGGCCACGAGATGGCGGTAGCCAAGCTGCTCAACACCCTCGGCATAGGTGCGGAGGTCGCCGACGGCACCGCCAATTTCGGTTTGGGGAAGCGTGACGCCAATCTGCATCGCGTCAGCGTACCGAGGCGATCCGGTCACGGCATGACGCTACAGCTGTAGCGGGTCGTCGCGCGTCCTGAGGAGGCAGGCGTACGATGACGAACGATCGTCTGGTACCTCGTGGTGCCGCTACGCGTATGAGCCGTCCCTTCCGCACCATTCTTCTGGCGTTCGCTGCCTGTCTGCTGCTGCCGGCACTGGCCAGCGCTGCCGACCGGGCATTCACACCGCGCTACTCGACGAACGTCAACGGGCAGATCATCATCGCGGCCAACACGATCATGCAGTGTCCGACCACCACGGTCGATCCGCTGCTCAACTCGGGCTGCACGGGTGCGCGCGCCGGCACCAACGCGCGCAACAACAACACGCTCGACATGGGTTGGCTCGACGTGGATTCGGATCCGTCCACGTTCGATTCCTCGACGGCACAACTGCTGCTCCCCAGCACCGGGCGCGTGCTCTTCGCCGGGCTCTACTGGACGGGCCTGCAGAAGAAGGCCGCCGTGATCTCTGGAGCCAATGGCTACAAGGGCACGCCGCTCGCACCGCCCGATGCGAGCGCCATTGGCACGGTCAAGCTCGCCGTCCCGGGGTCTGCGGGGTACACCACGGTCACGGCATCGCAGGTCGACACCGGAGCCATTGCGGAGTCGTCGGGGTATACCGCCTTCGCCGATGTCACCAGTCTCGTCAACGCCGCCGGCGCCGGCGACTACACGGTTGCCAATATCCAGACCGGCACGGGTGGCAACTCGTTCGGCGGCTGGTCGCTTGTGATCGCCTACTCGGATGCGACCGAGCCCCTGCGCAACCTCACGGTCTTCGACGGGCTTGCCGTCGTCAGCTCATCCGCCTTCGTCGACATCCCGCTGTCGGGCTTCAAGACGCCGACGAGTGGCACGGTGAAGACGACGGTGGGCGTCGTCGCCGCCGAGGGCGACTGGGGCGCGACGGGTGACTATCTGACGCTCAACGATCAGCTGCTCACCGACGCGGTGCATCCGGCGAACAACACCGAGAACTCCACGATCGCCAACCGCGGCGTCCACGTCACGACGAAGACACCGAACTGGGTGAACCAGCTCGGCTACGACTCGAGCCTGTTCCAGGCTGACGGCTTCCTGCCGAACGGCGCGACGACCGCGATGTTCCGTGCGAAGACGAACGGCGACACCTACGCGCCACAGGCCATCACCTTCGCGACCGAGCTGTTCTCGCCGAACGTCACGCTGACGAAGACCGCCTCGACGGGCGGGACAGATGCCGAGCCGGGCGCGACGATCACGTACACGATCACCGCGACGAACAACGGTACGGGTGATGCCACCAACGTCCAGCTGCGCGATCCAGTGCCGTCGGGCACGACGCTCACGGCGTCGTCGGAGAGCGTGAGCTCTGGGGTCGGCAACGTCACGAACGAGTCGGGCGT
>CAINDT010000140.1 GCA_903847495.1 uncultured Actinomycetes bacterium | reverse complement strand
TGGCCTCCCACACGGGGCCCATCGCGCGACTGATCGCGCTGCGCTGCTCGTCCTTGCGCTCGCCAAACGCCAGTAGATCCCAGACGCCACCACCGAAATCCGCACCGGCGAAGACCGCGTACATGCTGAGACCGACCAGCAGCGACAGGACGGCGAGCGCGACGAGGGTCGGATCAGTCGTCACTCGGCACCCCCTCGGGCGGCCCCGCCGCGGCCAGCCGTTGGCGGCGCTTGCTCGCCATCCGGAGCAGAATCGAGATCATCAGCACGGTGATGACGACGTACACGGCGCTGAAGAGAATGAACCACCCGAGAATGCCCGTCGCCGTGGTGACGCTGTCCTCGACCTTCAGCACGTTGTAGATCGCCCATGGCTGGCGCCCCGACTCGGTCGTGATCCAGCCTGACTCCATACAGATGTACGCCGCCGGACCAGACGCGACGATCATCCACAGGAACGCCTTCTTCTCGAACCAGCGCGGGCGACGCCGCCACGCGTACAGCGCAATCAGACCCGGCAGCATCAGCGCCGAACCGACCGTGATCATCACGTCGTAGGCCGTGTGCACGAGCAGGGTGTTCGGCCAGTTCTCCTCGGGGAAGGCCTCCATCCCCTGGACCGTCGCGTTCGGGTTGTTGTACGCGAGGATCGACAGCAGGTACGGAATTTCGATGCCACCGACGACCTCCTGCTTCTCGTCGTCCGGAATGCCGAAGAGCGTCAGCGGCGCGCCCTTTGTCGTCTTGTACAGCCCTTCCATCGTGGCGAGCTTGAGCGGCTGCTCCTTCGTCACCATGACGGCGATCAGATCGCCCGTGACGAGCTGGATCGGCAGCACGATCGCGGCGAAGGCGAGGCCGATCGCGAGGCCCTTGCGGTGGTACTCGTCACGGCGGCCGCGCAGCAGTCCCGCCGCGTAGACCGCCGCGACGGCGAAGCCCGAGCAGACGAGCGCGGCGAACAGCATGTGCAGATACTGGGTCGGGAACGCCGGGTTGAACATCGCGGCGATCGGATCGATGTCGGTGATCGCGCCGTTCTCGTCAAGCGTGAATCCCGTCGGCGTGTTCATCCACGCGTTGGCGGAGACGATGAAGAACGTCGAGAGGAAGCCGCCGAGGACGAGCGGGATGCCGCAGAGGAAGTGCGCACGGGGCGTCAGGCGATCCCAGCCGTAGAGGTAGAGCGCCAGGAAGATCGCCTCGATGAAGAAGGCGAAGCCCTCGAGGCTGAACGGCATGCCGATGATGCCGCCGGCGAACTCCATGAAGCGCGGCCAGAGCAGCCCGAGCTCGAACGACAGCATGGTCCCGGAGATCGCGCCGATGCCGAAGGTGACGGCGAACGCCTTCGACCACGTGCGCGCCAGCTGACGGTAGACGTCGTTCTTGGTGCGCAGCCAGAGACCCTCGGCGATCATCAGCAGGACAGGCATGCCAATGCCGAGCACGGCGAAGCAGATGTGGAACGCGAGCGACGAGCCCATCTGGGCTCGTGCTGCCATCAGTTCGGACAATTCGTGCCTTCCTTCCCCTGCGTCAGGACAATAGCGGCTGCGCGGAGCTTGGCTGGGATCAGATGTCCTGGATGCGCGCGAGCATCCGGGTGATCACGCCGCGCGGTGCGATCCGGGGCAGCTGCGTGAGCGCCTTGTTGCCGAAGCCGGGCACGATCACGCGGCGGCCGCCGCGGAACAGCTTCCAACCCGTGCGGGCCACCTCGTCGGCCTGCATCACGAGCGGGCCCTTGACGAGACTCTCGCCCTGGCCTGAGCGATCCTGGAAGCCCGTTGCAACGGGTCCCGGGCAGAGTGCGCTGACGGTCACGCCGAGGTAGTCGACCTCCTGCGCAATGCCCTCAGATAGCGCGAGCACGTAGTTCTTCGACGCGTAGTACGCGGCGGCGTGCGGTCCGGGCATGAAGCCTGCGACCGAGGCGACGTTGAGGATGCCGCCACTGCGACGCTCGATCATCTGCGGCAGCACGGCGCGCGTCAGCGTGGTGAGCGCGGCGACGTTGAGCGCCACGAGCGCGTCGATCTCCTCCGCGTCGGACTCGGCGAACGACTCCCAGATGCCGAAGCCCGCGTTATTGACGAGCACCTCGATCGGGCGCTCGATCTGCGCAAGCATGCGGGCGGGGCCACCAGGCTGGCCGAGGTCCTCGGCGATCACGGCGGCAGAGACGCGGTAGCGCGACTGGATCTCACCTGCCACTGCCTCGAGCGCCTCGCGGCGACGCGAAACGAGCACGAGATCGAAGCCGTCAGCTGCGGCGCAGCGCGCGAGCTCGAGACCGATGCCGCCGGAGGCGCCGGTGATGACTGCAAGGGGGCGATCGCTCATACGTCTTCCCGAAGCATATGGGGATCGAACCCGCGCCTGCCCGCCAGCCGGTGCACGGCGCGCATGAAGCCGGTCCACTCCGGCCCCGGCACCGTCGTGTGGTGCGGCGGCCAGGCGCCGATGCCCTGGATATCGATCGTCCGCCGCTCCCAGATCAGCCCCACGGCCCACGCCCCGCCGTCGAACGCCCCGGCGCCCGGTGGAGACTGCCACTCCCACACCCGCAGCCGCCGCAGCGCCTCGTCGAAGCGCCGCCAGACGTCCGCGTCCGGCTGGTAGATGGCGACGTCGACGAGTCCGCCCTCATCCCACTCGCGGTACCGCAGCACGGGGCCGAGCAGCGATCCGATCGCCAGCATCGGCCCGATCACCGGCTCGGGATCCTCGACGGGATTATCCGTCCACGCATCGGGATCGGCTGCGATCGCGGCGCTCGTCAGGTCGAGCTGCCAGCTCGCGCCGACGGTGTTCGAGACAGCGATACGCAGTGCGTCGGGCAGTTCCACGTCGATACCTTCGCACTTCACGGTGCGCGAGCGCAGGTGGGCGCGCAATCCACCCCGGCATCGCAATCTCCCATGACGTGATGGGCCCGGGCCCATCACGTCAACGCAGTTGGTCCCACTTCCGCGCGCTTTCGCTACCCTCGCGTGCGGGGCGGCAACCGTCTGGTGGCGGATCGCGTCTTCAAAACGCGCAGGCCGGCGTAACCCGTCGGTCGGTAGGTTCGATTCCTGCGCTGCCTCGTCAGTCGAACAACGGTCGCACCGCGCTCTGCGCGATCAGCCGTCTCACATGCCGGTCCGAGTATCCGCTCACCTCGACGATGTGCTCGAGCGACATGCCAGCCTGGGCCATCACCAGAACACGGTGGTGCTTGAGCTCCAACGGCGTCATCGGCGGCGGCACCAGCGGTGTGCCGGCCAGGATGAAGCGTTCGTAGGCCTGAGCGTCCACAAAGCCGAACGTTCGGAGAACCTCGTTGCGATCGAACCACGCGGGCGCGACGCGCTTGCCAAGAAGAATCGAATGTGTGCTCCAAACCCACTTCGCTGGATCCTTCGCCAGCTTGTGACGCACAGGGTTCATCGGCACGTAGCGAATGAGCCGGCTTCTGTGGAGCGCGTCATTCGGGTGAACGACGTCGTAGCGGCGCCCGACGAGCGCACCACGGCGCCCGTCGCGCTTGTTCCGGGTGTTCGCCAGCTTGGACAGGGCGCGATGCATGGTCTCTGCCAACGGCTCAGAATCTCCACGCACGATCAGGTGGTAGTGATTGCCAAGCAGGCACATCGCGAGAATCTGCACGCCAAATTCCAACGACCGATAGCCGACCTCGGACCAGAACCGCTGAGCGTCGTCGTCGTGAGGAAATAGGAAATCGTTGTTCACGGACCGCCCGATCACGTGGAGCATGCGGCCGCCACCGTCGTATCGAATCGCCTTCGCCATACGCTCCATGACAGACCAATTGGCGTGTCACGCGATGCGCTGCGGCAGTTGCCTTGCGCGCAGATGAAGTCCATCCAGCGGCACTTGACGACAGCTCAGTGACGAGTACGCGCGTAATGCACACGCAAGCGCGCGCTTGCGCTTCTGCACGCTGGACATGGTGGGCCCGGGCCCACCATGTCCAGACACGCGGATGGGCTTGGATTCCGCTGCGCGCGAAAAGCCGTTCGCGTACCGTTAGAGCACTACCGCTTCCGACCTTCTGGAGATCATGAGCGCCACCGCCATTCCCACCGCATCGTCCGTCGCCGACGCCGCCGAGCGCCTGCAGCCCGAGGGCCGCGCGTTCATCGACGGCCAGTACGTCGACGCCATCAGCGGCGCGACGTTCGACTGCGTCTCGCCGATCGACGGCACCGTGGTCACGCAGATCGCCGCGTGCGACACGGCCGACGTCGATCGCGCCGTCGCCGGTGCCCGTGCCGCCTTCAACAGCGGTGCCTGGTCGAACGCCTCGCCGGCCCGCCGCAAGGCCGTGCTGAAGAAGTTCGCCGAGCTGATCCTCGAGAACGCCGACGAGCTCGCGCTGCTCGAGACGATCGACATGGGCAAGCCGATCTCCGACAGCCGCAAGATCGACGTGCCGGGCTCGGCCAAGTGCATCAACTTCTACGCCGAGGCCGTCGACAAGATCTC
>CAINDT010000139.1 GCA_903847495.1 uncultured Actinomycetes bacterium | reverse complement strand
CGGCCTGTCCACCTGCGACACGGGCGGCGGCGGATTGCCGCCGAGGGAGGGGAGGGCGCACATGTAGAGCTGGCCGCGGCCCGGCTCGCTCATGGGCGTGCCGACAGGGGCCGTGTTGAGCACCGTCGGCGTGATGTTGGCTGGTGCAGCGTTGGCGGTCGTTGCCGCAGCAACGGCCAGAACAAACGTTAGGGCCAGCAGGCCAGCCCGCTGGAGTAGTCCTCGTCTCATCTCATCCTCGTCTCGTAGGGGCAGCGGTGCTGCGAGATTCGGATAATACATTCAAACTCTATTTTACGCAATGTAGGTGCATTCAGCGATTGCGCTCCTTTTTACGAGGCCCGTGCGACCACGCTACGTCAACGCCGGATGATGTGCAGCCGCTGCGATCTCGTTTCGGGATCGGCGCGGGTCAGCGGTCGTTGAAGACCAGCAGCTCGCCGCTGTAGCAGGCGACCCATACGCGCGCGAGGTGGGCGTCATACGTGACGCCGATCGGGTTCTGGCAGGCATCGATCGTCTGCAGCACCTTCATGTCGCGGGTGCGCAGCTTGGAGATCGTGTTGCTGTGGTAGTTGACGACGTACAGCGCCTTGCCGTCGCTCGACATCGCCAAACTGCGCGGAGCCTCGCCCGTCTGCACGCGCGTGACGTTGCCGTTCCAAAGGTCGAGGCGCGCGACATTGCCCTCCGAGTTGAGCGTCGCGTAGATGTAGCGGCCCTGCGGCGCGAACTCGAGCGCGCGCGGGCCGGCGCCGATCTCGATGGTGCGCGTCTTCCACGTGCTGAGGTCGACGCGCACGAGCTTCGTGTCGCCCATCATCGCCACGTACGCCGCATTGCCCTTCGGTGAGACCACGATGCCACGCGGATTGGGGCCGATCGGGACACGCTGCACCTCGCGACCAGCGGCCGTCGAGATCACCGACAGGTCGCCGGAGCACCAGTTCGCCACCAGCACGAACCTGCCGTCGGCCGTGGCCTTGACGACCTTCGGCACCACGCCGACTTGGTAGACACCGTCGATCTTCAGGCTCTCCATGTTGATGCGGTAGACGAACGATTCGTCGTAGCCCGAGCCAGACGTGCAATCGTCGCTGCCTTCGGGACCGAAGCCCGCGCCGTACATCGAGTAGTTCGAGACGTAGGCGTACATGCCGTCGGGCGAGAACGATGCCTCAACGGGAGCGCCCTGGGAGGTGCCCGGATGCCCCTTGATGCCGAACTTCGCCAGCTCGACGGAGTCGGGGATCGTCTTGATCAGCTTCATCGTGCGCGCGCTATAGACCGTCACCGAGTGCCGGTACATCATGTTCTGCGCGGTGACCAGGCCGGCGCCGCTGGCCACCACCGACTTCGGTGAGATGTCGCCGCCGATCGAGCGGATCAGGCGCAGACGCGTACGGTCGGACGGGGGGCCGACGTGTTCCGGCACCACAGCGGCAGTCTCGCTGGTGGTCGCGGCCGTCGTGGCTGCCTCCTGCTTGGCGGCGGGTGCCTTTTCGGTCGTCGAGGTGGCGGCGGTGGCTCGGGTGCCGTCGTCGACCTGCGTGCGCAGCACCAGCACTCCGGTGGCCGTGAGGACGACCGCGAGCACCGTCAGCAGCGCGGCGCGGCGCCGGCGCACGGCGCGGCGGCGCTCTTGATACGAGGGCGTTCGGTCGTACAGCTCGGGCATCGGCTCCACATTCGTGCGCCGGGCGGCGCATCCTGCCTCGTGTGCAGGGGTTGACACGCGCTGCGCAACGCGATTGGCTCTGCGTACTGCCACGCGAAGGAGCCACCATGTTCGACGCCACGACCGCCCAGCGCCTCACGACCGACGGCGACTGGTTCGCGCCGTATTACATCTCGCTCGGCTACCGGCTCGGCAACGTGCTCGTGCTGTCCGGCCAGGCCTCGATCTCGGAGCAGGGGGAGATCGTCGGCCCCGGCGACTTCGACGCCCAGGCCGCACAGACGTTCGCGAACATCGAGCGCGTGCTCGCGCTGGCGGGCGCCGGGCTCGAGGACATCTTCAAGGTCACGATCTATCTGACCGACATGTCGAACTTCCCGAAGATCATGGAGCTGCGTCAGCGACACTTCACGCCGCCCTACCCCGCCGACACCATCGTCGAGGTGCGCTCGCTCGCGCTGCCCGAGCTGATGATCGAGATCGAGGTGATGGCGATGGTGCCCGACGGCGAGCGCCGCGTGATCGACGCCTGATCAGGCGGGATCGATCAGGGGGAATCCGGGCGACGGGCGCATGCTGCCGTCGGCGTCGATCAGCAGCGCGCTGTACCCGTCGAGCGCGGCGACACGGTCAAGGCCGGGCAGTCCCTCGATGAACAGCGCGGTGGCGAGCGCATCGGCGAGCCACAGTTCGGGGCCGATGACGGTCGCCGACAGTGCCCCCGTGGCGGCGGTACCCGTGCGGGGATCGAGGAGATGCCCCCCGCGCTCGTAGAGGCCCGAGGTCGCGATCGCGCCATCGACCTCGACGATGCAGGCCAGCAGATCCACCCGGTCGGGACTGCGGACGCCGATCCGCTGCGCGCCGCCGAACAGCTG
>CAINDT010000138.1 GCA_903847495.1 uncultured Actinomycetes bacterium | reverse complement strand
CGGGACATGCTCTCAGGGTACGTCCGCCCGGCGGATTCCCCTGCCGGGCTACTCCACCACGATGCGCAGCGTGACGGTCTTGAACACCTTCGACCCGTCGGCGGACACGTAGCCGAGCAGGGCGGACGTCGTACCCGGCACGCGCCCCGTCACGAAGACGCCGGTTCGCCCGGAGAGCCCGTTGACCGCCTCGTCGTTCTCGGGCATGCGCTGTGTCGGATGCGCGACGACGATCCGCGCGCTCGGCTTCCGCAGCCATGTCCAGTGCCAGCCCTTGGCGTCGTTGCTGAGGAGCCGGATGCCCTTCTGCTCGCCGACCGCCGTCTCGATCGCTCGCGGTGTACCGACGGCGGGCTTCGCGGCTGCGGTGGAGGCACCGCAGGCGAGCACGACGAGTGCGAGCAGGATGAACGGCAACGTGCGCATGCATCAACGCTAGCGTGCGTTGGGTGATGGCGTGGTGGCGCGTCCCACGATTGGCTCCGGGGGGATGAGTCGTCACCATCTGCGTGTGACGTTGGAGCAACGGCCCGATCGCCGCACGGAAATTCTTGACGCAGCGCTGCGCGTCGTCCTGCGCGACGGCATCGACGGCATCCGTTCGCAGGCGGTGGCGACGGAGGCCGGTGTCTCCGTGGCGCTGCCGCACTACTACTACCCGACGCTCGACGATCTGACGCAGGCGCTCTGGGAGCGTGTGGAGGAGACCGAGCGGACGCGGAAGCAGGTGACGCTGGCGGGCGATGGCGTGCCGTTGGAGCGACTCCTGGCCTTCGTGCGGAGTGCCTTCGAGGGGTCCCCCGAGGTCGTCCACGAACGCTGGATGCTGCGCACCGAGTTCCAGCGCCGCGCGCTGTTCGACCCGGCGCTCGCCACGCAGGTGCGTGCAGCCGAGCGGCGCCGTCTCGACGGACTCGAGGCCGTGGTCGTCGATGCGCAGGCGGCCGGCGAGGTCCCGGCCGAGGCCAATCCCGTCCTGATCGCCGGTCGCATCGCGGGGGCGCTCGACGGTTTCGGCGTGATGCTGCTCGTCGATCTCGTGACGCCCGCCGAGGCGTCGGCGGCGCTCGAGGCGCTGGTCGCCGGACACCGAGGCTGGCAGCGACCGCGAGCGCTAGCGATTCCGACGATCGATCCACCGCCGGCGGAGGATGCTGCCGATCGGCGCACCGTGATCCTTGACGCTGCCATTCGTCTGATCGCCCGGGAGGGCATCGCCGGTCTGCACTTCCCAGAGGTCGCGGACGAGGCCGGTGTCTCGCGCTCGCTGCCGCGGTACTACTACCCGACGATCGCAGATCTCCTGCGCGCCACGTTCGAGCGAGACGAGGACATCGCCCGGCGCCGCGTCGAGTGGCGTGCGGGCCGAATTGACGACGAGCTGGGACGCCTGCGCGACGCCTATGCGCACGCGATCGCGGCCGACCCGGAGGGCGTGCGCCCGACCTGGGTGCTGTGGTTCGAGTACCTGCGCATCGCCGCGCGCGATCCCGCTGAGCGTCGCCGGGCGAACGCCCGCCTGGCTGGATGGATCGCCTACGACTCGGGGATTCTGCGCGCGCTCAAGCGGGCAGGGCGCATCTCGGCGACGATCGACATCGATGCGGCGGAGCAGCGTCTGCTGGCCGTCGACAATGGCGCGGGTGCGCTGTGGATGCTCGGCGTGCTGACGCCGGAGCGCTATGCCGAGGTGCTCGACGCGACGATCGACGACGAGCTCGGGATCGCCTGACGCGACGCCGCGATCAGCAGGGGAGGAGACCCTCCACGAGCTCCTCCTGGCCGTCGCGCTCGCGGCGAATCCAGCGGCCGTCCTTGTCGTAGAAGATCTGGCCGACGCGCAGCAGCTTCGGCGCGTAGCAGTGAATCGTCACTCCGGGATCGCCGTCGGCGAAGCGGATCACGTGCATCACGCCGGGGACGCCGCCGGTCGTCCCACCGGTCTCGACGCGGTTGGTCTCGACGCCGCCGGGGCCGTTCCACGGGCGGTCCTCGAAGATCGCGCCCCGCACGCACGTCACGCCGAAGGACGAGTCGCAGTGGTCGTGAAAGCCGGTCGTCTGGCCAGGCAGCCAGCTGATTGCGTAGATATCGACCTCGTCGCACTCGTGCACGGCGCGCCAGTGGCGGTTGACGCCATCGGCGGCATCGACCACCGGCTGCCAGAGCTCGCGCTCGGCGCCGATCGCGAGCGCCAGCTCGACGAGACGGTAGGTGCCGTCGTCGTTGCGGTGGTGGCGGACGATCTCGGCGGTGTCGATGGCGTTGACGCTCATGCGGTGGTTCCTCAGGTGTAACGTTTCACTACAACGCTGCGAATCGTACACCCATGTCCTGCTTGCCGGCAAGTTGCGGGGGTCGACGTCCGCCGTGAACGGCCAGCCTGCGAAAGGGCGGCACATGGATGTCCCCCCTCTCACAGCCTCGACCTCGTCACGGACATAGACTGAGCCGATGGCAGCAACGGATACCGACGCGCAGGCACACGACGCGGTCGCGGCGATGGGCCGCATCCGCTCGGCGATCGACGCCGCTGTGCGAACCCCGCCCGGCCTCGTCGACCAGGCCCTGATGGCACTGATCGCCGAGGGGCACGTGCTGATCGAGGACGTGCCCGGCGTCGGCAAGACGGCGCTCGCCCGCGCGCTGGCGCGCTCCATCGGCCTGCGTTTCTCGCGCATCCAGTGCACGCCGGACCTGCTGCCGGGCGATATCACCGGTGTCCAGGTCTACGACCAGAGCACGAATCGCTTCCACTTCCGCCCCGGGGCGATCTTCGGCAACCTGATCCTCGTCGACGAGGCCAACCGTGCCTCGCCCAAGACGCAGGCCGCGCTGCTGGAGGCGATGCAGGAGCGTCAGGTCACGGTCGATGGCGATACCCATCCGCTGGAGCCGCCGTTCATGGTGATCGCCACGCAGAACCCGATCGAGTTCGAGGGAACCTTCCCACTGCCCGAGGCGCAACTCGACCGCTTCGCCATGGTCCTGCGGATGGGCTACCCGACGCGTGAGGACGAGGAGCGCCTGCTGGCCGAGCAGGGAGCGGGGGATCCGGTGGCGGCGATCGCTCCGGTCGCGACCGTCGACGATGTTCGCGGCGCGATCGCGGCAGCGCGCTCGCTGCATGTCGAGACGGTCGTCAACGGCTACGCGGTCTCGATCCTCGAGCGCACGCGCACCGACCCGCGGCTCGCGCTCGGCGCCAGCCCGCGCGCCGGTGTGGCGCTGATGCGCGTGGCGCGGGCGCGGGCGCTGCTCGAGGGCCGGCGGTTCGTGACGCCCGATGACGTCCGCGTCGTCGCAGTACCGGTGCTGTCGCACCGCCTGCAGCTCGCGGGTGCCGCGCGCGCGGCGGGCGACGAGGCCAGCGCGATCGTCGACGAGCTCGTGGCCCGCACGCCGGTGCCGATGTAGCCATGCTGACGCGCCGCGGATGGGTCGCGCTGGTCGGCGGGGTCGCGGCGTACGTCGTTGCGTTCGGCTTCGGTGCCGCGGCTCTCGTCCCGCTCGCCTTGGCGCTGACCATCGGTCCGCTGGCAGCAGCGGGCCTCCTGCGCCGCCATCGCCACGCCGCCGTGCGTCTGACGATCGCGTTCGACCCGTCCCGTCCT
Organism: uncultured Actinomycetes bacterium; assembly: GCA_903847495.1. Lineage (GTDB taxonomy): Bacteria > Actinomycetota > Thermoleophilia > Gaiellales > F1-60-MAGs149 > F1-60-MAGs149. The sequence goes on along the minus strand of CAINDT010000138.1, from coordinate 833 downwards.
CGTGCAGCGGCGGACTTCACCGCCACGGCCCGCCTCGACGGTTCGGCCCCGGGCGGTGGCCAGTTGCTGATGCAGTTCGGTGCGGCGCAGTTGAGGGCGCCGCTCGTCCGCGAGAGCGACGGCGTGTACCTGGCGCGCTTCACGGTGCCTGGCCTGCCTCGTGGTGTTCACGCCGTGCGCGATGGCGAATTGTCGATGGGCGATCCCTTCGGCTTCGCCCGTGCCGACCGCTCTCTGAGCGGTACCTCGGCCGTGATCGTCTGGCCGCGTTGGACCGAGCCCGGCAGCGTCGCGGACGGCGTGGCCGGTGACGGCGATCTCGGCCTGCGGGCCCGACGTGCCCAACCCGTCGGCTATGACCTCCATGGCATCCGTGAGCACCAGCACGGCGAGTCGTTGCGCCGCGTCGACTGGAAGACCTCGGCGCGGACCGGGCGGCTGATGGTGCGCGAGATGGAGGACGCCTCGCGGGCGGACCTGTCGATCCTCGTCGATCTCGACCGCGCCGAGTTCGCCGCCGATCCCGACACGCTCGAGCGTCTGCTCGAGGCCACCGCCACGCTCGTCCGCGGCGTCGGTGCTGAAGGCCAGCAGGCGACGCTCGTCCTGGTCGGGGCGACGGTGCAGCGTATTCCGCTCGATGGCGGCAGCGGGTCGTGGTTCGCGGCGATGGATGCGCTCGCCGCCGCGCAGGCCGATCGCGAGCTGCCCCTGGCCGACGCCATGCTGCGCGATCGATCGCTGCTCGCCGGCGCGGCACTGACGGTGCTCACGCCCTCGGTCGCGCCCGCGCTCGTCGCGCTGCTCGGGCGCGAGGCGATGCAGGTGCCCGT
>CAINDT010000137.1 GCA_903847495.1 uncultured Actinomycetes bacterium | reverse complement strand
TGCAATGCCCGTTTCCCCTCGAGTTCATCGCGTCGCCCCTCTGTCGAGACATACGGGAGCCATGAGACTCGCACCTGATCGCCCGAGGCGACGTGATGTCCTCGAGGTGAATCGGTCCTTTCGAACCGAGCCACCTCGAGGACCTCACGTCGTCTACGACACCGACGCGATCAGCACGAGCAGCGTGCCGAGGATGCTCCACAGCGGCACCGTGCCGCGCTCGGCGCGCCAGGCGCCGATGATGGCGACGACGAGCGCGGTGAACACCATCACGTCGACGCGGACGTCGACCTCGAGCTCCACGATCACCAGGGCGAGGATCACGACGAAGCCGAGCAGTTCGTGCCGCGTCGTGCGGTGCGCGCCGCGGGCGTTGAGAATCACGAGCAGCGACAGCAGCGCGAACGCGTACGCGCCCATGTGCCAGTCCACGGCGGCCGAGGCGAGCACGTAACCGACCGGGAGCGCGAGGATCAACGCGGGCAGCAGGCGCTTGGCACGCCCCTCCAGCGCGACCGACGGATGCTCAGGGCTGGGCCAGACGCGATCGAGCAGGAGGAGATAGAGCCCGCCGCCGATCAGCGAGGCGATCAACAGCTCGACGGCAGAGCGCAGCCCGTCGGACGCGCCGGAGCCGATCAGAAGCCCGACGATCGGCACGAGCGCGATCGTCGCCATCGAGCGATCGACCTTGCGCGCAAAGGCGAAGAAGCCGCCCACGAGCAGCAGCAGGAGCACCAACACGACTTCGTGGTTCTGGACGAGAGCACCGATCGCCGCGACAAGGCCGATCAGCACCGCAATGCCGATCACCTGGGAGCGCCGCGCGATGCCGTAGCCGGGCGGCCCCATCAGCAGGATCAGGAGCGCGCTGGCGGCCGCAATGGCGCCGAGCGGGTGCGCGCCAGCCGATGTGCCAGCCGCGAAGGGCGCCCCCACGACAACACCGAAGCGCAGCGCGAGCTGCCAGCGTGCCGGAAAGTGCGCGCGCAGGGCCGCGAGGGCCGACCGGGTCTCCACCGCCTCCATCACCGACAGCATACGAGACCGGGTACCATTGCCGACATGGCAACACCCGGCCGACCCGTCGCCGCCGTCGAGCGCGCGCTCCTCGCCTTGGAGATCCTTGCCGACGCGCCCGAGCCGCTGGGCGTCAACGACATCGCGCGCCGCCTCGACGTCTCCCCCTCGTCGGCCTCGCGCCTGCTCGGCACGCTCGCCGGCCATGGCCTCGTCGAGAAGGTCGAGGTGACGGGCCGTTACCGCCTGGGTGTGCGCCTCCTGCAACTCGGCACGCACGTTCTCCAGCGCCTCGACGTCCGCACGGTTGCCCGCCCCATCCTGGACCAGGTCGAGGCGGCAACGGGCGAGACGGCCACGCTGTCGCTTCCTGCCGCCGGCGAGGGCGTCACCGTCGATCACGTGCCCAGTCGCCGTAGCGTGCGCTCTGCGGCGCTTGTCGGGCGCCCCAGCGTCGCGCACGCGACCGCGGTAGGCAAGGTCGTGCTCGCCTTCGGTCGCGGCAGCGAGACCGAGCTGCCGACCGACCTCACCGCCTTCACGACGCGCACGATCACCGACCCGGCGATCCTGACCACTGCGGTTGCCGAAGTTCGCGAGCGCGGCTGGGGCGAGGCCGACGAGGAACGCGAGGAGGATCTCGCTGCGATCGCCGTCCCCGTCTTCGACCACACGGGCGGTCTCGTCGCCATTCTCGGCGCCCAGGGCCCGAGTGATCGCTTCGACGCCGAGGCCCGTCGGGCCGCTTTGCCGGCGCTGCAGACCGCGGCACGCGAACTCGGCCGACTACTCGGTGCCGTCTAGCGCGATGCCGCGTGCACCCCGAGCTTAGGTCCCGCTTGGCGTCAACCGGATGATCGGGATCTCGCGGTCCGTCTTCGCGCCGTACTTCCCAAACTGCCGTTTCTCCGTGCAGATCCGCTGCCACACCTGAGCGCGCTCGTCGCCGCTGATCTGCTCGGCCGTCACGCGATACTCCGTGCCCGCGACGACGACGCGCACGACCTCGGGGTGCGCAGCAATGTTGTGGTACCAGGAGGGGTTCCTGCGGGCGCCGTTGGCGGACGCGACGACGTACCAGCCACCGTTCGGTGCGTCGAAGCGCGCGAGGGGCGTTTCGCGCGTCTGGCCCGTCTTCGAGCCAACGGTCATCAACAGCAGCGTGTTGAGCCCCATCGCGCGGCCGCCGC
>CAINDT010000136.1 GCA_903847495.1 uncultured Actinomycetes bacterium | reverse complement strand
TTTGTTATCTTTTTTTCGGCACCTACTTTGGAGACCATCACCCGTGCTCTACGACACCCTTTATGCGATCCACTCGCCGTTCGTGTTTCTGTGGCTTAGTTGCCTCTTCCTGACGCTGATCTTCGCAGCAATCACGTGGCTACAGGCTTCGAAAGGTCTAGCCCCCGACGGTATGAGAATCGTGCGTTTCACGACGATTGTCGGTCTGCCGTGTGCCGCCATGGTGCTGATCACCGGTCTGATGATGTTTGCTACGGGTGATTGGCCCAAGGGGGACGGCTACGCATTGGTGCTCGGCACCGTGCTCTTGCTGCTTGTGACCATCCCCGGTACTGCCTTGGCGTACTGGTCTGCTCGAAAGCTGCTCAGCGCGGCAACGGGCTCGGGCGAGGTGACCACGCACGCGCGTCGCCTCATGTTGATCTGCGGTGTCCAGTTTGTCCTGATCCTGATCGCGACCATTCGGGGCCTCAACGCAGCGGGAAAGTTGTGACGATCGGTCTCGTCGGCCGCTGAATTCGGGCTGGAATTCAGCGTGACCGCCTACGCTGTGGCGCGTGACGACTGAGGATCTCGACCGGGGTGAGTTCGAGGAGCGCTACGCGCTCGCCGCCGACGCGACGGGGGCGCTGGCCGGTCCCGACGAGCTTGACGAGGCGTGGGAGGACTACCGGTCGGGCGCGTGGGAGCGTGTACTCATCGAGCCAACGCCGGAGAGCGCCGTGCAGGCCAACAGGCTGGCCGGGTCGATCGCCGAGCTGCTCGACCAGCCGGCACCCGACGATGAGGCGTGGTGCCGGCGGCTGAGCGCTCGCGTCGACCAACTCGCCACGCTGTTGCGGGAAGGAGGCGCCGCCGATCAGGCGAACGGAGAGGCGCATCCCTGGGACCTCTGGGTCGCCGCGCCCCGGCGCGACTACGCTGAAGCCCTCGTGCGACCGACGACGGAGACCACCGAGCCATGAGCTACGACACCCTCACCATCATCCACTCGCTGGCCGCCTATGTCTGGCTCGGCAGCCTCTTCGGATCACTGATCTTCGCGACGATCGTCACGCGTCGCAGCGAGGCCGGCGTGCTGACCGGCGCGGTCGCCGTGACGCGCTTCGCCACCCGCGTCGGCCTGCCCGCCGCGATCCTCCTGCTGATCAGCGGCATCTGGATGGTCGCGGCCTACAACGTCGGCAGTGCCATGTGGATCAACATCGGCTTCATCCTCTGGCTCGTCGCTGCCGTCGTCGGCAGCGCGCTGATGCATCCGGCAGCCCGCAAGATGCGCAACGCCGCCTCCGATGCCGAGGCGGTCGGGTACGCCAAGCGCATCATCTGGGTCGGGGGCGGCGAGATCATCGCCGTCGCCATTGCGATCTGGGTGATGGGCGCGCAGCCCGGCGGCTGATGCCACTGCGCAACGATCCGCTTCTGGCCGATCGCGACGGGCGCCTGCTGCTGGCCGCGCAGGCGCTGGACGTCGTCGGGGCAGGCGTCTCGATGATCGCGCTGCCGTGGCTCGTCCTCGACCACGGCGGCACCAGCACCCAGGCCGGTCTGATCTTTGCGCTGTCCGTGTTCCCGTACGTCGTCTTCGGCCTGCCGGCCGGCGTCATCGGCGATCGGCACTCGCGTCAGAAGGTGATGTGGGTGTCGCACGCGCTGCAGGCGCTCGTCGCGTTGGTGATTCCGCTGTGGGCGTTCGCCGGGCAGCCGCCGCTTGCCATCGTGCTGGTGGCGGCTTTCGCGATCGGCACGGCTCGCGTGTTCGTCGACGCCGCGGTCTTCGGCGCGGTCGCCTCGCTGATCGGCCGTGAGCGCTTCACGCAGGGACAGGCGACGCTGTCTGCCTCATGGGCCTTCGGCTACTTCGCCGGCCCGGCCATCGGCGGCGTGCTGATCGGCCTCGTCGGTCCGGCCTTCGCGCTGCTGGCCGAGGCGATCGGCTTCCTCGCCGCGTTCGTCCTGATTCTCCTGATCCGTCGCGACCTCGACGCCGGTCGGACCGGGGAGGAGGCGCGCGAGCCCGCGCTGGCGATGATGAAGGAGGGCCTCGATGTGATCTGGCATCGCCCGCGTGTCCGCGCCTACACGTGGGTGAGCATCGGCTGGAATCTCGGCGCGGCGATGTCGGCTGCGCTGATCGTGCCGCTGCTGCGCGAGACGCTGGGCCTGTCCTCGATCGAGGCCGGCGTGGTGCTCGGCATCGGCGCGGTGATGGGCCTGATCGTCCCGGTCTTCCTCGGCCGACTTGTCGATGCGCAGGGTTCGGGACGCGTCACGGCCGGCCTCGCGCTGCTGAGCAGCGGCTCGATCCTCGCCACGGCGGCCGCACCGGGCTTCCTCATCGTGACGGCGACGAACGCCGTGCGGTCGTTCAGCGACTACGCGATCCTCTCGACGGTGATCGGCGAGCGGCAGAAGGGCGTGCCCGACCGTCTACAGGCTCGCGTCGGTATCACCGGCCGGATGATCGCGGTCTGCGCGATTGCGGGCGGCGGCGCGATCGGCGCGTTCCTTGCGGATGTGATCGGCGTCCGCGGCGTCTTCATCGTCTCCGGTCTCGGCGTGGCGATCGCCGTGATCCTCACCATTCCGCGTGTGCTTCGCCTCGATCGGCCCGACAAGGAGCCGACGGTCGAACTGCCGCGTCGCTAGGCGAGTAGCTCGCGAATCGCGGCGACGAGCCCGTCGAGATCATGCTCGTCGGCTTCCGCGGCGATGCCCACGCCGAGCTCGCGCATCGTCGCGCTGGTGATCGGGCCGATCGACACGCCCGGCAGGTCCTCGAGGTCGGCCTCCGGGAAGGCCTCGGCGAAGGCGCGGACGGTAGATGCGGATGTGAACGTCACGCAGTCGGCGCGCAGCAGGTCGTCGCCCTCGGGCACCGCGTACTCGGTGCGGTAGAGCGCCGCGACCTCGACGGTCGCGCCGGCGTTGGCGAGCCCGTCGGGCAGCAGGTCGCGCGCCTCCTCGGCGCGGGCGATCAGCACGCGCCGGCCGGCCACGCGATCCTGGAGCGTCTCGAGCAGCGCCTCGGCGACCGCGCGCTCGGAGACGACGTCGGCGACGATGCCGATCTCGCGCAGCGCGGCTGCGGTGCCCGGGCCGATCGCGGCGACCTCGACGCCGTGCAGCGCGCGGGCGTCGCCGCCGATCGCAGCCAGCAGCAATGCGGGCGTATTCGGGCTCGTCACGACGATCACGTCGAACGACGCCGCATCGATCGGGTCGACGTCGAGCGGGACGGTGCGGATGGTGGGGGCGCTGATCACCTTCGCGCCGAGATCGGTCAGGCGGCGCGTCAGGCCGTCGGCCTGGGCGCGGGCACGCGTGACGGCGATCACGCGGCCGGCGAGCGGCAGGCGGTCGGCCCAGCCGATCGCGTCGCGGACGGAGACGACGTCGCCGATCACGGTGACGGCGGGCGACTTGACGTTCTGCTCCTGCGCGATCGCGGCGATCGTGCCGAGCGTCCCGGTGGTCACGCGCTGGGTCGGAAGCGTGCCGCGCTCGACGATGCCGACGGGTGTCTCGGCCGAGCGGCCCCCCGCGATCAATGCGTCGCTGATCTTCCCGAGCCGGCCCACGCCCATCAGCAGCACGAGCGTGCCGCCGGCCTTGGCGAGTGCGGCCCAGTCGGTCTGCGTGTCGGGCTTGGTGGGATCCTCGTGGCCGGTGACGATCGTGAGGTGCGTCGCCATGCCGCGGTGCGTCACCGGGATGCCCCCGGCCGACGGCGCGGCGATCGAACTGGAGATGCCGGGCACGACCTCGTAGTCGACGCCGGCGGCGTGCAGGGCCTCAGCCTCCTCGGAGCCGCGCCCGAACACGAACGGATCGCCGCCCTTGAGGCGCACGACCATCGCGCCGGTCAGGCCGTGCTCGACCAGGCACGCGTTGGTCTCCTCCTGCGTCATCGCGACCTTGCCCGGCGCCTTGCCCGCGTCGATCAGCAGACAGCCCGGCTTCGCCTCGAGTGGCAGCTGGTCGCCGGCGAGGCGGTCGAGGACGAGCACGTCTGCGCGGCGCACGAGGTCGAGGCCACGGACGGTGATCAGCCCGGGATCGCCGGGGCCGGCGCCGACGAGGTAGACGGTCATACGCCGCCCTCCGCCAGCAGCTCGGCGCCGCCATCCTGCAGCAGGCGATCGACCACGGTGTCGACGAGCGCGTGCGGGTTCTCGCCATCGGCCTCGTGGCGGAGCGTCCGGATGCCATCCGGCGAGCCAATCCAGCCGATCAGACGCCAGCCACCTGCGTGACGATGCGCGTGCGCGGCGACGGGCACGCGGCAGCCGCCGCCGAGTCGTCGGGTCACGCCGCGCTCTGCCATCACCGCGGTCCGCGTCTCGAGATGGTCCACGGCGAGCACGAGGCCGCCGTCGCCGACACGGGTCTGCAGCGCGATCGCGCCCTGCCCCGACTCGGGCACGAGCGTCTCGATGGGGAAGCGGAAGCCGATCTCGTGGTCCAGGCCGATGCGGTCGAGTCCGCACGCCGCGAGCAGCACGCCGTCGAGGTCGTTCGTCGCGCGGTGGTCGAGGCGCGTCTGGACGTTGCCGCGGATCGGCACGATCGTCAGGTCGGGTCGCGCTGCGCGCAGCGCCGCGGTGCGGCGCAGCGATGACGTGCCGACGCGGGCGCCGACGGGGATCTCGCCGAACGAGCGGGCTTCGCCGCACCAGGCGTCGCGGGCGTCGGCGCGCTCCAAGAACGCGGACAGCTCGAGGCCCGCGGGCTGGTCGCCCGTCAGGTCCTTGGACGAGTGCACCGCGACGTCGATCTCGTCGGCCAGCAGCGCCTCCTCGAGTGCCGACGCGAAGGCGCCGGGACCAAGCTCGCCGAGGGGCGTCGTCTGCGCCGTATCGCCTCGGGTCGAGACGATCACGAGCTCGACCTGCGCGCCCTGGGCGGTCAGTGTCTCCGCGGCGAGGCGGGCCTGCGCCTGCGCGAGCGGCGAGCCTCGGGTACCGAGGCGAACGATGCTCATGCTTCTGGCGTGCTCGTGGTCTGCTTCGCCTCGAGCTCGTCGAGCGTGCGCTCCAGGCGGTTGAGCTTGCGGCCGATGATGCCGACGTACGCGAGGATCACGATCCAGACGAGCAGGTACGCGCCGGCAACCCACGGCACGGCTTCGCGCAGCGTCATGCGTCCTCCCCTCGCGCGACGCGCTGCAGCTGCAGCACACGGGCGGCTGCGCGCTTGCCGCGCAGCTCGACGGAGATCAGCAGGACCATCAGGCTCAGCATGCCAGCCATGCCGACGAGGAACGTCAGCAGGAACGATCCGGGCATGGCGGCACCAGACGAGTTGAACACGGTGGGGTGGATCAGCGTCTCCGCGACGCGCACGGCGAGGAACGACATCGGGATCAGGCCGACGCCGAGGAGCGCGAAGATCGCTGACGCCGAGCGGCGGCGCTCGCCCTCGTCGAGCGAGAACCGGAGCATGAAGTACGCGCAGTAGTAGAGAAACAGGATCAGGAAGACGTTGAGCTGGCGGTCGCCCCAGTTCCACCAGACACCCCACGAGGCCTTCGCCCAGAGCGGCCCCGTGATCAGCACGAGCGTCCCGAAGATGGTGCCCGAGTGGACGCCGACGTAGGAGCGCATGTCCCAGGCCTCGGTGCGCTTCCACAGGTACATCGCCGCGCCGAACGCGCCGAAACCGAAGGCGATGTACGACGTCAGCGCGATCGGTACGTGGAAGTAGAAGATCTTCTGGCTGAGGCCCTGATCGACGTCCTCACCGGTCCACCAGAACGCCATCGCGATGGTCAGCGGCACCAGCACGATGCTGAGTGCGAGGGGGATGGTGGTGGTGAGGTGCCGGTTCGCGCGCATATCAGTCGCCGAGGAGGTGTTCCGAGGTGCCCCACGCGAGGGCGATGAACACGAGGTCGTAGAGTGCCAGAAAGCCGAGTGGTCGGAGTCCTCCCACCTCTTCGCCGAAGGCACCGTACGTGGCCGTCACGCCGCCGAGCACGACGGGGATCAGGAGCGGCAGGACGAGGACGGGCAGGAGGACGTCGCGGGTTCGCGCGCCGAGCGCGAGCGCCGCGGACAGCGTGCCGACAAGCGCGATGCCGATGTC
>CAINDT010000135.1 GCA_903847495.1 uncultured Actinomycetes bacterium | reverse complement strand
TGGGGGTTTCCGACTTCGGCGCCTCGGTCTTTGCGTTATCGGCCTTCGACTGGGAGCCCTTCTGTCCCTCCGAGCGCGCAGGCGCCGCCGGCTTGGCCGCTGCTGCTGCAGCAGCCGCAGCGGCCTTCTTGACCTGCTCGGCGGCGGCCTCCGCGGCCGTCTTCGCCTGCTCCGCCTGACGTTCCGCCTGACGCTTGGCCTGCTCCGCCTGACGTTCCGCCTGACGCTTGGCCTGCTCCGCCTGACGCTCCGCCTGACGCTTGGCCTGCTCGGCCGCGGCCTCCGCAGCCTTCTTGCCGTTGTCCGTGCTGGGCGCTGCCGGCGTCGTCGGCTTGGGTGCCGAGCCGGTCGCCGGGGCCGGCGTCGTGGGGGCGGGTGTCGTCGGGGCCTTGCCGCCGACGGGCGTTGAGGGAGCCGGCGTGGTCGGTACCGTCGGCGCCTTCACATCCGTCGGTACGTCGTCGTTCGGCGCGGCCGACGGCGCGGCCTCGACGGGGACCGCCGTGGCCGGATCCATCACAGGCGGCGTCTCGGCCGCAGGTGCCGAAGACGCCACGGCGGGGGCAGCCGCCGCGACAATCGGCGTCGCACCGGATTCGGCCGCCTGCGCGGGCGTCGGGGCCTGACCGGCAACGGCCGCGGAACCACCAGCCACTTGCTTGGCATCGACGATGCGCTTGGTGCCGTCTGCAGACGCCGCGGGCTTGGCCGGTGGCGGTGCCGTGGCGAGCTGGCGCACGTTGCTCGCAGGGGCGAGCGCGTCGCGAATTGCCGGGGCCTCGCGCACCGCACCCGTCGCGACGATCGCGCCAACGGCGACGGTGGCGACGACCTTGGCGGTCGTGCCAGCGGCGATCGAGCCGACGATGCCGGCAGCGGCAGCGCCTCCACCGGCGACTGCCACCGCACCACCGGCGACCGCGAAGCCCGGGATCGACTCGCCGAGCCGCGAGGCGATCGAGTCGAGCGGCAGGAGACCGTTGGCGGCCGCCATCTCCTCGGGTGCGTGCAGGCGTCGCGCAGCGCCGCGGCACGAGCGGCACGTCAGCAGGTGCGCGCGGATCTTGGAATTGATCTTGGCCTCGGCGAGGGCCTGGCGGACGACGCCGCACGCGCTCTCCTCTTCCACCTCGGCAAGCCCGACGAGCGCCTTGCGCGCGCGGTAGACCAGGGCGTCAACGCCCTGCGGGGTGACGTCAAGGACATCGGCCGTCTCGATCGCGGACATGCCGAGCCACTCGCGCAGCACCATCGCCTCGCGCTGCTGCTCCGGCAGCGTCGCGAGCAGGGCGACGGCGACGTCGAACTCGTCGTTCGACTCCATCCGGTCGGCGACGGATGCACTGCCGTCGGCATGCCACTCGCCGAGCTCCTCGTGCACGCCTCGGCGCTTCGTCATCGCGATGCGGGTGAGGCACTCGTTCCGCAGGATCCGGAACAGCCAGGCGCGCGGCTCGCGTACGCGCTCCCCCTCGGCGAGCACGCGATGCGCAGATAGGAACGTGGCCTGCACGGCATCCTCGGCGTCCTCGAGGCGACCGAGGCGGTGCCACGCGAATCGCAGCAATTCGCCCGCATGCTGCTTGTACAGCGCAGCCGTCAGCGCGCCCTCAGATTGAGAGCGGGCCCCACTCCTCAGGGGGATGGCGACGGCCATGACGCAAGTGTAGACGCGCCAGGCGGAGAAATCTGACGCGCTCCTGAGAACTCGTCGAAATGGCAGGCGGCATCACACTGACGCTGCCTGCCCCCTACACTCGCCTCAACACCGGAGGAGGACGATCGTGGAGAGCTGGCGCAGCAAGAAGACCCTGATTCTGAGCCGTACGGACATGATGGGGCTGGTCACGCCCGCCGAGTACGTGGCGGGCGTCGAGCAGGCGTACCGCATGCACGGCGAGGGCCGCTACTACATGGACCCGAAGGGCCACATCGTGCTGGACAAGTACCCGGGTGAGTGGGAGGCGATGCCGTCCTACATCGAGGAGCCCGAGGCCGCGGCCTGCAAGTGGGTGTCGATCCGCGAGAACAACCGCGACAAGTACGACCTCCCCACCGTCTTCTCGATCCTCATCTACACCGACCCCGAGACGGGCTTCCCGCTCGCCATCTGCGACGGTTCGTACCACACGGTCCAGCGCACCGGCGCCTCGGCTGCGGTGTCCGCGAAGTGGATGGCACGGCCTGAGTCGAAGGTCCTCGCGATCATCGGCGCCGGCAACATGGCCGAGGGCGCGCTCGAGACCTGCGACACGGTCTTCGCGTGGGATGAGGTCCGGGTCTGGAGCCGCCGCGAATCCACGCTCGACCACTTCCGCTCGGTGATGGAGCCGAAGCTCGAGGGCCGCTACCCGATCAAGACGTCCACGGACCTTGAGAGCACCGTGCGCGGCGCCGACGTCGTCGTGACGATCACGCCGGCCCGCGAGCCCCTCATCAAGAAGGAGTGGATCTCCCCGGGCACGCACATCGCCGCGGTCGGCGCCGATAAGGGCGGCGACCAGGAGCTCGAGTCCGACGTGCTCGTCGGAGCGCGCATCTTCGTCGACGACATCCGCCAGTGCCGCCACGACGGCGAGATCAACGTGCCGCTCAGCGAGGGCGTGATCACCGAGGACGATCTAGCCGGCTCGATCGGCGAGGTCATCACCGGCCAGAAGCCTGGTCGCACCTCGCCGGATGAGATCACCATCTTCGACTCCACGGGCATCGCCCTGCAGGACTCCGCAATCGTGCCGCTCGAGTACCAGCGCGCGCTCGAGGCGGGCGTCGGCATCGAGAAGAAGATGATCTCGACCTAGGGCTGCGCGTCGCCGAGTGCCGTGACGATCGGCTCGGCGGCAGTGCCCTCAAGAGCGCCGCTTGCGGCGTCGGCGGCGAGGTCCTGCACGCCCTGACCCTGTCCGACCGCGTCGGCGATACCGCCGAGGTCCGTGCCCGTCAGGCTCTCGCCGACCGACAGCGCCTGATCCACGACATCCGTCGGCAGCACGTCCGTCACCGCCGTCAACTTCTCGCGGGCGAAATCGAAGAGTCCCATGGAACGACCTCCTGGTGGCTGATGATCAAGCGGGGGCGCACTCCCATCCTATGTCCGGTTCGGGCCTGCGGGCCTAGTCGTCCTCGTCGTCGTGGATCGCATATTCCTCCTGGTGCGCGTCGGTCGGATCGCCATCGTCATCGGCACGACCGACCGCCACCGCCTTGCGTGTCGCCGCACGCGCGGCATCACTCATGGGCTGCCCTTCGTCGCGCGCGGCGCTGTACGCCTCGTGGCCGGTACGGGCCGCCGTCGCGGCGGCACCAGCGGCCATTGCCGCGAGTTTCGCAGCATCCTCCGCCGCCTGCTTCGCACTGCGCGCAGCCTTGCGCGCCATGTCGCGCACCTCATCCGGCGTGGCATCGATGACGTCATCGACCTTGTCACGAGCCTCGTCAATCACATCCATCACGGCCTCCTTGGCGTCGAACCCCACCATCGCGCACGGCGGCAGACGCGAGTCCGGGGGAACTACGAGGCCGAGTCAGGGGCGACCCCTGATGTCGGAGCGCGGCCTAGGTGGGCGCCACGATGCGCATGGGCGCGCTCACCGTGATCTGCAGGTTGCTCTGATACGAGAGGCAGTACGGAATGCGCTTCCCCGTATTGAGGCAGCGCAGGGTGTACGCCGCCGCACCGAGGGTCAGAAACGGCGTCTGCGAACACGGCAGGACGCTGATGGTCTCCGCCGGCCCCGTGGCGAGATCGCCGTCATTTCCCGAGGACGTGACGACCGACGCGAACTCCGCCGACCCGGCCGGCGAGCAGCCGGACACGGATCCACCGGACGACCCCGACGACGAGATCGATGCGGCGCTGAAGTAATACGTGGTCCCCGGCGACGCAATGCAGTCGGTGGCCGTGGACGAGACGACGATGCTCGTGCTGCACGGCGCTGACGTCCCGCCGTCGACGAAGAGCTCACCGCGATACCGCCCAGCGGCTGGGCGACCGGTCGTGCTCATACCGAGCATCGAACCCTTGCCAACCGTGCGGTAGGTGAACGTGACGCGCCCGCCCTGCTGCACGGGGTGACGCAGCGTCACGATCGTCTGCATCGTGCTGCCCTTGCGCGTCGTCACCAGCGCGGCGTTCGGCGGCGTGCGGTCGAAGCCGTTCGCGACCCAACCCGCGGCGAGGTCCGCCGCCGTGCCGACACCTGCCTTGCGATCCGGACGATCCGTGAACCACGACAGCGGCGCCTTCGCGGGAATGCTCACATGCGGCGTGCTGCTGGGCCCTGTGATGCGGACGTCACCGCTCGTGACGGAGAAAAGCAGCTCCCCCTTCGCCGACGCGAGCGAGGGCAGGCAGAGGAAGGAAAGGGCGATGACGAGGACGGCGATCCGGCGCATGGTCAGATGCTGACAGAAGTATCAAGCCTGCGATGCAAGCCGCCACACAGCGGCCAGCCGGCCTATCGGCGCAGGCTGACGGTCGCTGACGTAGTGCCGGTCATGCCATTGGCGGAATCAACCACGACCTGGTACCTCCCCTTGGGGAGATCAACGATGCGCACGGCACCGCCGGGCACTCCGCGTGCCGTCGTGACCGTCGCCCACGTGCCATTGGCCCGCTTGACACGGACGCGGAATGTCCATCGCTCCGTCCGCGAGGTTCCCACGGTGATGGCTAGGCGAGATGCGCGCTGGATGCGGGCGGCGACGCGGACAGCCACCGCGGGCTGCGGTTTCGCGGCAGCCGCCGTCGTGACGACCGGTTCCGCCGGCGCCGTCGGTGCGGCCCCGGTACCCGACAGGGACAGCGTGCTCGGCGCGGCGGCCGCGTTGCTCGGCAGGTCGACGGTGCCGCTGCGGGGGCCTGCGACGGATGGGGCGAAGGATGCGACGATCGTGCACGACGCGGCCGGCGCGATCGTGGCACCGCTGCAGGTACCACCAGACAGCACGAAGTCGCCGGTTGCCGATGCGGT
>CAINDT010000134.1 GCA_903847495.1 uncultured Actinomycetes bacterium | reverse complement strand
GGCAGCGTCATCACCTGGGGCGACCCGGGCTACGGTGGCAACTCGGCAAGCGTCACAGCAAACCTGTCGAGTGGTGTCGTCTCGCTTGCCTCCCCGTTCGACGTCACTTGGTCGCTGACCACGATCAACGCTGGAGCGGGAACCGGCTCGATCAGCTCAGACCCGAGCGGTGTTGCGTGCACCACCACTTGCTCAACCGTCTTTGATGACGAGACCAGCGTCACCCTCACCGCCACCCCGACCGCCAGCTCCACGTTCGCCGGCTGGAACGGAGCCTGCACCGGCACGACTACCTGCACCGTCTCCATGATCGAAGCACGCACCACCACCGCCACCTTCACACTCACGCCACCCAAAAAACCCAGACGCATTCGCTGGGCCCCGGGCACACGCACCACCAACCAACCAATCAGCGCGAGCTTCACCGCCACCGCTGGGGTGACGTACACCATCACCGCCACCACCAACACGACCCAACGCCTCCAAACTCGCGCCACCCGCACCGCGCGCGGCACCTGCAAGGTCAAGACCAACAATAAGACCCAGAAGCGCACCGCCACCTGCACCATCCGCCTGAAGAAGGCCGGCACGTGGCTCGTCAAGATCACCCCCACCCAGCACGGCATCAGTGGCACGCCCGCGACCAAGACATTCAAGATCCGAACGCCGCGACCAGCAGCGACGACACGCCCCGCCGGGGCCGTCACCGGCTAGCTGCTCTGCCGAGCTTCCCGTGAGACGCGGGTGATGGGCGGTTGGGCGTCAGCGTCGGTACTCGTCCGCGGGCTTCTCGCCCCACCGCTCCCACGCAGAGCCAAAGGCGCTGAGCAGCGCCATGTGAAGGTCGTCAGGCTTGGCGGTGATCAGGCGCTTCGCCCAGCGCCGCCGCTCGCGCGCGCGATCGGCGAAGCGGCCATCGCCGATCGACTCGGCCTCTGACTCCCCGGCGGTGGCCCGTGCTTCGATCGCGCGGCGGATGCGACCCGCGTCCGCCGGAGACTTCTCCAGACGCCGCAGGTCGATCAGGCAATCGGGACACGGTCGTACCTCGGCGTCATCGACGAGCGGGCCAGCGCAGGCGCCGCAGGTCGGGCACGAGAACGCGGCCAGACGGATGCGATCCGATTTGATCGCCTGCGCCTGCTCGGCGACGCGCACCCACGACGAGTGGTCGCGCACGTCCATCTCCGTCTCCACCACCGTCAGCAGGTCGCCGTCGTACGGCCAGGCGCGCACGCGGTCGCCAGCGCGCAGTCCGGTAATCGGATCGACCGGTGCCACCGTCTCCTGCTCGCGCTCGGGCCACGCCTCGGGCTCCGATTCGTCGAGCCGCACTTGCTGTGGGCCACTGCCGAGTGGCGGCCAGTCGCGCTCCTGCGCGATCCACCAGTCGAGCACCTCGCGCGCCTCGTTGAGTGCGCGCGTCAGCTTGGCGGCCGCCTCCTCGCGCGCGGCGTCTCCCAGATGACGGTCGGGATGCGTCTGCGCCACGCGCTTGCGCCACGCGACGAGTACGCCCTTGCTGTCGGTCGGTGGCACCACGCCAAGCAGCCACAGCGCACGGCGGCACTCGGCGACGGTGTAGGACTGCCTGCGACTCACGGCCGCAGGGTATCCGAGCGTTGGCGGCTACTCGCCGGAATAGAACGGACTGGTGACGCTGTCGCGCCGCTCGACGAGCGCCTGTGCCGCCACCGGATCACGGCCCTTGACCGCCACACGGACGGCCTTCAGCATCGCCTCGCGGTTGGCCTTCCGGATCGCGGTCTCGTCGGTCGCGCCGGGATTGACCCACACCGCGACGAACACGATGTAGTCG
>CAINDT010000133.1 GCA_903847495.1 uncultured Actinomycetes bacterium | reverse complement strand
CGCCGCGATCGTCGCCCGCGTGGTCTGGCGTTGGTCGCCGCTGGTCGTGGCGCTCGTCTATGTACCGCTCGGTGTTGTCGACATTCTGTTCTTCTCATCGAATGTCATCAAGATCCTGCACGGAGCGTGGTTCACGATCTCCATCGCCGTGGTGATCTTCTTACTCGTCCGCTCATGGTCGACCGGGCGTGAGCGCTTGCTTGCCGAGGCGGCGGCTCGCGCCGTGCCGCTGGATGCGTTCCTGGCCACGCTGCCGGCATCGGCTCGCGGACGGTTGCGTGGCACTGGCGTCTTCCTCGTGCGCCTGTCGCAGGTGGCGCCTGGGACGCTGATCAAACTGGCCGATCGCACGGGAGGTATCTACGAGCGCACGCTGATCGTCTCGATTAGCACCGCGGACGTTCCCGTGGTTGCGGAGGAGGAGCGAGCCGAGATTGAGGAGCTACAGCATGGCGTGCAGCGCATTGCGCTCCGCTACGGGTTCGCGGAGCAACCTGACGTGCCCGTGGCTCTGGGTCGACTCGCGCTGGGTGAGCCATTCGATGCACAGGCGGCGGATTACCTCATCGGGCGCGACTCCGTGGCCGTCAAGGGCAGCGGACTGCGCTCGATCCCTCTGTATCTGTTCGCCGCCATGCATCGTTTTTCTCAGGGCCGCTCCGAGTTCTTCGGCGTGCCACCCGAGCTCTTGACGGCGATCGGTCGCCGTATCGAACTCGAGCCCTGACCATGGGTAGGTGCGTCGAGAGTTAGACGTCGCCGCGCGCCGCGTCGAGCAGCGCGCGGGTGATGGTCGGCAATGGGTCGCGGTCGGGTACGACGACGCCGATGCGCTGCTCGACCGTCGGGTCGGTCAGTGGCACCGCGACGATCTCGTCGGGAAGCGCGCCGCCGTCGAGCCACGACGAAGGCCCAATCGTGTACCAGCGGCCGTCGGCGACGTGCTCCCAAAGCGGCACGATGTCGTCGGATTCGACGCGCGGGGCGGGGGAGGAGCCGGCCGTCGTGAAGGCGGCGTCGATGATGCGGCGGTTCTGCATCGTCTGGGTGAGCAGGCAGAGCGGCAGCTGCGCAGCCTCGCGCCAGGTCAAGGAGGTACGGGCGGCCTCGGGGCTCCCCGTGTGGGCGTAGAGCACGTAGCGCTCTTGCGCGACCGGTACGCCGCGGACGCCGTGCAGCGGCTCGTTGTCGAGGTAGGTGATGCCCGCGTCGATCTCGAACTCGAGCAGCTGCCGCTCGATCTCGCGGCTGGCCAGCGAGAGCACCGTGATCGAGAGACCGGGGTGGAGCGCGGCGACGGTCGCCGACAGCGCGCTGGCGATCGGCAGCGCGGTCGGGATGGCGCCGAGACGCAGGCGGCCGGTCAACTCGCCGCGCATGGCGGCGAGGTCCTCGCGCAGGCCGTCGGCGTCGGCCAGCAGGCGGTGCGCCCAGGCCACGACGCGCTCACCCTCGGGCGTCAGGCCGCCGTACGTTCGGCCGCGTACCACGATAGGCACGCCCAATTCTGCCTCGAGGGCCCGAATCCCACCGCTGAGTGACGGTTGAGAGACATGACATGCAGCAGCAGCGCGGCCGAAGTGCCGCTCACGGGCGAGAGCTATGACGTATTCCAACTGCCTCAACTGCATGGCTTGATGATAGCCGTTGCCTATCGAATGAGTGGGAATTCCATGTTTCGCCCGGCTTCGCAGCCCGTCATGATGGCGTTGAATCACGCGTATCCGCTGGAGGACTGCTGCGATGACGACGACGAAACTTCCCAAGGGGCGCCTGACGCACCCGTGGATCAAAGAGAACGGCGAGTTCCGACCCGCCAGCTGGGAGGAGGCGCTCGACTACGCCGCCGCCGGCCTCGCGCCCGCGCGCGACCTCGACACCTCGAAGAGCTACGGCATGTTCTCGTGCTCGAAGGCCTCCAACGAGGTGAACTACCTCGCCGGCAAGTTCACCCGTCAGGTGATGGGGTCGAACAACGTCGACTCATGTAACAGAACTTGACACGCTCCTAGCGTCGTCGGTCTGGCGACTGTCTTTGGAGCGGGTGGCGGAACTTCCTCGTACGAGGAGTACCACGACACCGACGTCATCCTGCTGTGGGGCTCGAACGCCCGCAACGCACATCCGATTTTCTTCCATCACGTCCTCAAGGGCATTCACAATGGCGCGCGCCTCTTCGTCGTCGACCCGCGCCGCTCTGAAACCGCCCAGTGGGCCGACATCTGGCTCGGCAACAACGTCGGGTCCGACATCGCCCTCGCCAACGCCATGGCGAACGAGATCATCCAAGCGGGTCTCGCCAACATGGCGTTCATCGAGCACTCCACGGAGAACTTCGAGAACTACAAGGCGCACGTCGCCGAGTACACGCTCGAGCGCGCCGAGGAGCTGACGGGCGTCCCGGCCGAAGCGATCCGCGAGGTCGCTCACGCCTACGCCAAGGCCGATCGCGCGATGATCTCGTGGACGCTCGGCATCACCGAGCACCACACGGGCGTCGACAACGTCCTCAGCCTGATCTCGCTGGCCCTGCTCTGCGGCCACGTCGGCCGTTACGGCTCGGGCCTCAATCCGCTGCGCGGCCAGAACAACGTGCAGGGCGGCGGCGACATGGGCGCGATCCCGAACCGCCTGCCGGGCTTCCAGGACATCGAGAACAACCACGAGGCCCGCGAGAAGTTCTCGCAGGCCTACGGCGTGCCGATCCGCGATCGCTACGGCTGGCACCTCACGCAGATGTTCCACGGCATGGAGACCGGGGAGCTGAGGTACTGCTACATCATCGGCGAGAACCCGGCCCAGTCCGACGCCGACTCGAACCGCATCCGCAGCCTGCTCGGCGGCCTCGACTTCCTCGTCGTGCAGGACATCTTCGCGACGAAGACCGCCGAGCTCGCCGACGTGATCCTGCCGGGCTCTGCCTCGTGGTGCGAGTCCGACGGTACCGTCACGAACTCCGAGCGCCGCGTCCAGCGCGTACGCAAGGCGCTCGACCCGCCGGGCGAGGCAATGGACGACCAGTGGATCCTCACGGAGCTCGCCAAGCGCCTTGGCTTCGAGTGGAACTACCCGACCAGCGAGGACATCTGGAACGAGCTGCGCTCGCTGTCGCCGATGCACAAGGGCATGTCGTACGCCAAGCTCGAGGAGCTCGGCGGCATCCAGTGGCCGTGCCCCGACGATGAGAGCCTCGGCTCGCCGCGCCTGCACGAGCGCCTCTGGGCCGATCCGGTGCAGGGCATGCTCGCGCCGTTCGTCCCCGTCCACGACCGCCCGCCGTTCGAGGCGACCGACGCCGAGTTCCCGATCCGCCTCACCACGGGTCGTCGGCTCGAGTCGTACAACACGGGTATCCAGACCGAGAAGTTCACGAGCCCGCTGCACGCTGGCGAGTTCCTCGAGCTGTGCCCCGAGGACATGGAGCGCATGAACCTCGAGGATGGCGAGATCGTCCGCGTCTCCTCGCGTCGCGGCTCGGTCGAGTCGCCGGTTCGCACCGACGTCCGGCTGCGCCCGGGTCTCGGCTTCATGACGTTCCACTTCCCCGACCAGGTCGACGTGAACCAGCTCACGATCGACGCCGTCGACGAGAAGAGCGGTACTGCCGAGTTCAAGGCCTGCGCGATCAAGGTCGAGAAGCTCGCCAAGGGCGAGCAGACCATGACCGCCTATGCCGACCGCGAACTGGTGGCAGGCGACTAGTGGACATCAAGCTCCTCGACGTTGCCCCCACCGAGGCCGAGAAGGAGGCCGTGGATCTGCTCCTCGGCCCGCCGCTGTCCGGCTGGGACGGTGGTGAGCGCGACGCGCTCACCGACACCCGCGTTGCCGAAGGCGGCCACGAGTCCCGCGAGGAGCGCCATCTGCTGCTGCCCGTGCTGTGGGCCGTGCAGGACCGCATCGGGTATATCAGTGCGCCCGCGCTGGCGTACATCTCCAAGCGCCTGACGATTCCGCCCGCCGAGGTCTACGGCGTCGCGTCGTTCTACATGATGCTGGCGACGGAGCCCTCGCCGCCGCGCGTCCTCCACGTGTGCGAGGACATCGCGTGCAAGTGCCTCGGCTCCGACGATCTGATCGCCACGCTCCAGGAGCGCTTCGGCCCCGAAGGCGCTGTCTCCGCCGACGGTCGTTCCACTTGGCATCGCTCGCCGTGTCTCGGTCAGTGCGACCGCGGTCCGGCCGTGCTGATGATGGAGGCCGGCCTCGAGCCGTTCACCCGCACCTACGCGCCTGCCTCGAGCGGCACGGCGTTCGCCTCGCTCGCCGAGGAGGAGGCGGTTGGCACCGAGCCGGCTGTGCCGAATCAGCTCGGCGACCCGAACCTGCGTCTGCTGCGTCGCGTCGGCGTCGT
>CAINDT010000132.1 GCA_903847495.1 uncultured Actinomycetes bacterium | reverse complement strand
GAATTGGGGCCGCACCGTCCGTTGCGCCCCGGACGCTTCTCGTGGAACACCGGTACGAAAAGAGGAGTCACGCCATGGCCCTGGTCGACCTGCACCTCCATTCCCGAGCATCGACAGAGACGGGAAACTGGTTCCTCAAGAACGCCGTGCTGCCGGAGTCGTACACCGACCCCGAGCAGGCGTACCGCAAGGCGAAGGACCACGGCATGCACTTCGTGACGTTGACGGATCACGACACGATCCGCGGTGCCCTCGAGATCGCGCATCACCCGGACGCGTTCGTAAGCGTCGAGGCAACCACGCGCTTCCCGGACGACGACACGCCGCTGCACGTGCTCTGCTGGAACATCTCAGAGTCGGACTTCGCGGCCATCGACGCCGCACGCCCGAACGTGTTCGAGCTGGTTGACGAGCTCGAGCGCCGCGGTGTCACGCACGCGCTCGCGCATCCGCTGTACCGAATCGGCGCTGCCCTCACCCCGGCACACGTTGAGAAGTGCCTCCTGCTGTTCCCGATCTGGGAGGGCCGCAACGGCGCCCGCAGTCGTGATGGCAACACGACCGCAGTGCGCATCGCACAGTCGGCGACCCCTGACTTCCTCGACAAGCTCGCCGAGAAGCACGCCATCCGTCCGCGCACCTGGGCAGCTCGTTCCCTGACCGCGGGTAGCGACGACCACGGACTACTTGATGCTGCCGCCACCTACACAGAGACCCCGCGCGCAACGTGCGTCGAGGATGTGCTCTTCCACATCCGCTCCGGCTCGACAACGTTGCACGGCCAGCATGGGTCCACGGCTGCGCTGTCGCACGCCATGATCGGCCTGGCGATCAAGGCCGCGGGCGAGCGGGGCTCCTGCCCCGTCCCGGGACCGCTGCGTGGCCTCGTCGGCGACATGCTCGAGCACCCGCTACCGCCAGCCGAGCCCGCTGGGGCTGGCGACGACACGACGGGCGATCTCGAGCAGCGCATCAAGAACGACAAGGAGGTGCGGCGTGCTTGGCGCAACACGTACCACCTGCCGGAGGGCGCCGAGCGCAGCCATGCGCGGCTGAAGATCGCCGCCACGTGGGCGCAGCGTTCGCTGCTTGAGCAGGTGATCGCCTCGGGTGATGTCGGAGGTATCGGCGGGATCGGCAATCGCATCGGCCTCCTGATGGGCGCGATGATGCTCGCCACGCCGTACCTGACGAGCGCTGGCTACCACGCCGCCGAGGCACGACATGCCCGCGGCATTGGTCGCGAGTTCTTCGGCGATCCGATCGAGTCCGGTACGCCACCGCGCACGCTGATGCTGACCGACACGTTCGACGAGCTCAACGGCGTCGCCGGGACGATGCGTAACTTGGCGGACCGCGCGGCCGCTCTTGATCTGCCGATCACCGTCGTCGCGCCGGGCGAGAAGTCTGCCAAAAAGAATGAGGTGATCACGATGCGTCCGCTGGTGTTGCTGCCCGTCCCGGCTTATCGCGACGACAGCCTCGCGCTCGGCATCCCGTCGCTGATCGAGTTGCTCGACATCGTCGAGGAGACCGGCGCCGAGGCCATCCACGCAGCGACGCCCGGCCCGATGGGACTCGCGGGCATGCTCGTGGCGCGCGTCCTGGGTCTGCCGTTCGCGATCACGCACTCGACCCAGCTGGCGCGCTACACGCTGGCGCTCACCGGCGACCGCCTTGCGGCAGAGGCCGTGCGCGCGTCGTCGACGTGGCTCTACAAGCAATCCGATCTGGTGTTCACCCCGACGGCATTGGTTGCCGAGGGCTTGGCGATGGAGGGCATTGACCCTGAGAAGATCCGGATCTTCGGACGCGGTGTAGACACTCGCCGGTTCGACCCGAGCCGGCGCTCGTGGTTTGCGCGCCGCGCACTCACCCGTGACGCAGATGCAGTGTTGGTTCTGGTCGTCGCGCGGCTGTCCGAGGAGAAGGGCATCGATCGCTTGATCGACGCGGTCAACATGGTGGCGCGGGACGGGCACAAGGTTCGCCTCGCCATCGTCGGTGACGGGCCGGCGCGGCCCGCGCTCGAGGCGAAGCTGGAGCACTCGTGCCACAAGCTACTCGGAGCGATGTCGGGCCCTCGCCTTGCCGCGGTGTTCGCGTCGGCTGACATCTTCTGCCTGCCGTCACTGACAGAGACGCTCGGCCAGGTTGCGCTCGAGGCGCAGGCCAGTGGCGTCCCGACGATCGTGCCGCGCGGTACGGCCTTGGCCGAGCAGGTTATCGACGGGGTCACCGGTATCCACGCGGAGAGCGCGTCGGCCGAGGACATCGCCGCCGCCCTGCTGCCGCTGGTGGTGGACGAGAATCGCCGCCTGCGCATGGGTGAGGCCGCACGGGCGTCGATGGTGTCGCGCCCGACCTGGGACGACATCTTTGCCGGACTCGTCGACGACTATGCCGACCTGCACCGTGATGATCCGGTCGAGCGCTTGATGCTCCGCCGCCCGATCGAGGCGGGAGTGCTCTGAGCATGCGCATCGTCGACGTCACACAGTGGTACGCCCCGCGCTCCGGTGGCATTCGAACGTACCTGCATGCCAAGGCGGCATTCGCGGCGGCGACGCACCGCTCCCATGCGTTGATCGTGCCCGGTACCGCAGGGAAGGTCACGCGTATCGAGCGCAGCCCCATCATCGAGGTGCCGGGGCTCCCAACCGCACAAGAGACCGGGTATCGCCTGATTCCCCATCCGCGGCCGATCCTCAGCGCGCTTGATCGACTTGAGCCGTCCGTGCTGGTGGTGCACGACGCCACGGCCTTCCCTCGCTCGCTGTGTCGGTGGGCTCGAACGCGTGGCGTTCCCGTCGTGATGCTCGTGCACTCGGAGCTCGAAGCAGGAGCGGCAGGTATCCCCACTCCCCTGCGGCTGCCGACACAGCATGTGCTGCGCGTCGTGCAGGCGCGAGGCATTGACGGCCCCGATGCCGTGATTGCCACATCGAATTCCGTTGCCGACCGTCTGCGCTCGCGCAGCGGAATCCACATCTACGTCTCGCCGCTTGGCGTTGACACAGCCGTGTTTCATCCACGAGAGCCCGACGAGCGGCTGCGCCGAGCGCTGGCGCAGCCGAACGAGACGCTACTTGTGCATGCGGGCCGGCTCTCGTCCGAGAAGCGCCCGGAGCTCTTGATCGATGTGATCGCCAGCTTGCGTGATTCGTGCGTGCTCGCGATTGCAGGCTCAGGCTCTGCCGAAGACGACCTGCGGCGACGCGTCGCCGCCCGAGGATTGGAGGAGCGGGTGCGATTTCTTGGCCACGTCGATGATCGGGAGCAGCTGGCGCAGCTCTACGCGGTGGCGGACTGCTTCGTGCACGTCAACTCCGGCGAGACATTCGGACTCGCACCACTCGAGGCACTGGCGTGCGGCTGCCGAGTCGTACTGCCGGCGGATTGCGGTGTTGCCGAGGCTGCAGGCACGGACGATCTGATCACCGTCGAGCCCAACAGCGTTGTCGCTCTGGTCGATGGCATCCGCAACGCCGTCTCGCACCCGCGACCCATGCCGGAGGTCGACCAACTGTCATGGCGACGCACGTTCGAGCGCGAATGGGCGCTGTACGGCCTGCTCGCAGGACGCGCTGCGGCGGGCGAGGCGGTCGCATGACGGCCCGCTTTGCGATCGCCATTCATGACGTAGCGCCGAGTTGGATGTCGGAGACGCAGGAGTGGCGCTCGTTGATCGCCGAGCGAACGTCGGCACCGGTGGCGCTCCTCGTGGTGCCGCGCTTCCGACTCATCGACACGTGGGATGGCGAGAACCTCGACTGGCTCCAGCGACAGGTGCTCGTGGGCGACGAACCCGTACTACACGGCTACACGCACGCCACTGACGATCCCGATGATGAGCGGGAGTTTCGCGGCGTTTCTGCGCTCGAGGCGCGCGGGCGCGTTTTGGCGGGCTTGGCCGCGCTGCGGACAATCGGTGTGCAGCCTCGCGGCTTCATCGCGCCGTGTTACAACGGCGCCTGTGACCGCTGGTTCGAATCGGAGCGCTCGGGCATTGCGTGGTGGGCGACGCGGCTCGACCTGCGGACGCGCGGCCGCGTTGTGACGGCGCCGGCGATCGGACTGGGCTCGTCGACGCCGACGCGGCGGCGCATGACACCGGCGGCGGCTCTGTGGGGCTTGCGGCTCGCCCAACGTCATGCGCAGTACCGGATCGATCTGCATCCCGCCGACCTTCGGCATGACCGTCTCCGGAGTGCCGGCATCGAGCTGATCGAGCGCGCGCTGGAGTCGGGCGATCGTCTGGTCACGCACGAACTGCTGCTCGACGCGGTGGCCGACGAGGCCGAGGCCTCACCCGCTGACGAGCGGATGCACTACTGCACGAAGTAGCGCGGATCGTCGTTCGGGACGATCTCGCGTGCGAGCGGTGCCATCGCGAGGGCGGCGAGCTTGAACGACTGGATCCCGAACGGGATCCCGATGATGGTGATGCAGAGGACGATGCCGGTGAGGATGTGGCCGAGCGCGAGCCACCAGCCGGCGAGGATGAACCAGAGGATGTTGGCGATCGCGCTGACACCGG
>CAINDT010000131.1 GCA_903847495.1 uncultured Actinomycetes bacterium | reverse complement strand
GGCAGGACATCGAAGGCGATCGGCTTCGGATACTGACGCGCCGTGGGATCGTCGTTGCCGGCCAAGACCTCGGCGGCCTCCTCGCGGAGCGCGTCGATCGCGGACTGACCCGTACCGGACACGGCCTGATACGTGGCGACCGTGATGCGCTCGAGACCGACCGCGTCGCGCACGGGGCGGAGGATCGGCATCAGTTGCATGGTCGAGCAGTTCGGGTTCGCGATGATCCCGCTGTGCGCATGGATCGCGTGCGGATTGACGTCCGCGACCACGAGCGGCACATCGGGCTGCATACGGAAGGCCGATGAGTTGTCGACGACCGTTGCACCTGCGGCGACGGCAATCGGCGCCCACTCGCGCGACCGCGTGGCGCCGGCCGAGAAGATCGCCACGTCGATACCGTCGAACGCCTCGGCGGAGACGGCCTGCACCGTCAGTTCCTCGCCCTTGAACGTCACCTTGGAGCCGGCGCTGCGCTCTGACGCGAGCAGAACGAGCTCATCGATCGGCAGCGACCGCTCCTCGAGCACCTGCAGCATCGTGCGGCCGACGGCACCGGTCGCACCGAGGATCGCGACCCTAGCCACGGACAGCCTCTTCCTCGGTGGGATCCTTCTCGAGCTCGAACGCGGCGTGGAGCGCCTGCACCGCGCGCGGCACCTCGCTCTTCTGCACCATGCACGAGACCTTGATCGGCGATGTTGCGATCATGCGGAGGTTGATGTCGAGGTCGGCGAGTGTGCGGAACATCTTCGCGGCGATACCCGGATGGGACCGCATACCGGCGCCGATCAGGCTGACCTTGCCGAGGTTGTGATCCTCCTCGACCTGCATCTCGCCGAGGGTGCCCTGAGCATCCTCGATGGCGATGCGGGCGGCGGGAACGTCCTCGGTCGGGACAGAGAACGAGAGCTCGGCCACGCCATGCACGACGTTCTGCAGGATCGTGTCCACGTTCACACCGTGCTTGGCGACGGCATCGAAGACCGTCGCAGCGGCGCCGGGCACATCGGGGATGCCGGTCAACGTGAACACGACCTCCTTCTCGTTGTGCGTGACACCGGAGATGATCGCCTCTTCCATGCCTTCCTCTCCAATCCAGGTTCCCTCCTCGTCCGAGAAGGTCGAGCGGGCGTGCACGCGCACGCCGTGGTTGCGAGCGAGCTCCACCGAGCGGAGCATCAGGACCTTGGCCCCCGACGCGGACATCTCGAGCATCTCGTCGTACGAGATGCGGTCCTGCTTGCGGGCGTCCGGGACGATGCGCGGGTCGGCGCTGAACACACCGGCGACGTCGGAGTAGATCTCGCACGCGGCGCCGAGAGCGGCAGCCAACGCGACGGCGGTGGCGTCGGACCCGCCGCGACCGAGCGTGGTGACGTCCTTCGTCTCGGGCGAGACACCCTGGAAGCCCGCCACCAGCACGATCTTGCCGTCGTCGAGCGCTTCCACGACGCGGTCCGCGCGGATCTTGGTGATCTTCGCCTTGGTGTGGGCTGCGTCGGTCTCAATGCCCGCCTGGGAGCCCGTCAGCGACACGGCCTCGTAGCCGAGGTCGTGGATCGCCATCGCGACGAGGGCGCACGAGATGCGCTCGCCCGTCGACAGCAGCATGTCCATCTCGCGTCCGTTGGGATCGGCGGAGACCTGGTTGGCGAGCTCGATCAGACCATCTGTCGTCTTGCCCATCGCTGAGACAGTGCCGACGACGCGCTTGCCACGCTCGCGCATCGCGACCATGCGCTTGGCGACGTTCTTGATCTTCTCGGCATCGGCGACGGACGAGCCGCCGAACTTCATGACGACGGTGTCGAAATCCTGCTCTGCGCGTGCTGCCATAACGCCTCGCATGGTTGCAGAGCGTGGTATTTCACGGCTCAGTCACGCGTCGATCGAGCGACGCCCTTCGAGGGCGCGCCCGAGCGTCACCTCGTCGGCGAACTCGAGGTCGCCACCGACCGGGAGGCCGCTGGCGAGACGGGTGATGCGCGTGCGGTCGCGCAGGAGGCCTGCGATGTAGGCCGCGGTCGCCTCGCCGGTCATCGTGGGATTCGTCGCGACGATCACCTCACTGATGCCGCCGCGCTCGACGCGCGCCACGAGCTGGCTGATCGTCAGGTCCTCGGGATCCACGCCGTCGAGCGGGGAGAGTGCGCCGCCGAGCACGTGGTAGCGGCCGCGGAAGGCGCCGGAGCGCTCGATCGGATCGACGTCCTGCGGCGCTTCGACGACACAGAGGGTCGTCTCGTCGCGCCGTGTGTCGCGGCAGATCGGGCACAGACCATCCTCGGCGAAGCCGAAGCACTCGGGACACGGCTGGATGCGCGCCCGCGCCTCCTCGATCGCCGTCGCGAGCGACAGCGCGTCACCCTCGGGTACGCGCAGAAGATGCACGGCGAGGCGCTGGGCCGAGCGACGCCCCACGCCGGGCAGCCGCGTCAGCTCGCGGACGAGCGCCTCGGCAGAGGGTGGCAGCACGCCGGCTAGAACCCCGGCAGGTTGATGCCCTGCGTCAGCGGGCCGAGGCGGGACTGCTGGGCGGCCTCGGCCTGGTTCTTGGCGTCGTTGAGCGCGGCCAGCACGAGGTCCTGGACCATGTCCGGATCGTCGGGATCGAGCAGCTTGGGGTCGATCGTGATGCCACGCCACTCGCCGCTGGCGGTACACGTCGCCGTGACGAGGCCGTTCCCGGCCTGGCCGGTGACCTCGAGGACAGCCAGCTCCTGCTGTGCAGTGGCCATGGCCGCCTGCATCTGCTGGATCTGCTTCATCATCGCCTTCTGGTTCATCCGATCTCCTCTTCGCTGGCGTCCAGAGTCTCCACGAGGTTGCGGACGAACTCCTCCTCGCGGGTATGGGGGTCGTCGAGCGTGCCGTCGTAATCCTCGGAGTGCACGACGTTGAGATCCACCTCGGCGGCCGGCTCGGCGGCAGCAGCGGCGGGTGCCGTCTCGACCGGCGGAGCGGCCATCGGCGGCGGTGGCCCACCATCGTCGGCGGTCTCGAGCACTACGCGCACCTCGGCGCCGAGCGATGCCGTCAGCGCAGCGGCGAGCTCGTGGCGGTTCTGCTCGCGATCGGCCTGGCTCTTCTGGAACTGGCTAGCGCTCGGGAAGGCGACGACGACCGCGCCGCGCTCGATGCGGAGCGGCGAGGCGGGCATCAGCATGGAGCGCAGCTTGGGTGACACGCGCGACAGCGCCTCGTCCCAGACGTCGCGCAGTTCCGCCGCGGGCAGATCGAGATCTCCGGCGGGCTCGCGCGGTGGCGCAGCCGGTGGCGGCGCGGGGGCCGGTGGGGCCTCCACGACGGGTGCGGGCGGGGCGACGGGCTCGGCCGCGGGTGCGGCAGGCGGTGTCGGCGCCGCGAATGGCGGAGCATCCTCGTCGTCCGCATGGAATGCGTCGGGCTCGACCAGCGGCGCCGCAGGAGACGCCGTGGGCTGGGTATCCCACGGTGGTGCCTCATCGGCGGACGCGGACGGTGCTGCGGCAGCCGGCGGTGCAGGTGGCGCTATCGGTGCGACGGGGGCGGCGGTCGGTGCCGGTGCGGGGGGCGCCGCAGCGGGCGGCTCGACGGGCGGCAGCGGAGCGGCAGCGCGCGCGGGTGCGCCACCTTCGAGCGCCTCGATGCGGCGTAGCGCACCGTCGAGGGTGCGGTCACCGGCGGGACGCGCGGCCTTGATCAGCAGGAGCTCCAGGGCCAGACGCGCATCGGCGCCGCTGCGCAGCGAGCCCTCGGCGTCGAGCAGACCGTCGATCAGTGCGATCGCGGCGCCTTCAGTCATCTGCGTCGCGGCGCGCTTGACCGCGTCCTCGACCGTCGAGCCGAGCATGGCGCTGCGCGGCGGTGCGCCGAGCTCGAGCGTCAGCAGCACGACGCGAAGGCGGTCAATCAGATCGCGGATCAGTCGGCTCAGATCCTGGCCGCCTTCGACGAGCTCGTCGAGCAGCACGAGTGCACTGCGGGCGTCGCCGGCATTGACGGCGTCGATCAGCGTGGTCAGCACCTCATCGTCGACGACGCCGAGGATCGCCTGGGCCGAAGCAGCGTCGATCGCGCCGCCGCTGGCGGACGAGAGCTGGTCGAGCGATGAGATCGCGTCGCGGAAGGACCCACCGGCGTGGCGAGCGATCAGGCGCAGCGCGTCGTCATCGGCCCCGATCGACTCCGCGTCAGCGATGCGGCGCAGTGCCTCGAGCAGCTCGTCGGGCGTGGGACGCAGGAAGGCGAACGACTGGCAGCGGCCGCGCACCGTATCGGGCAGGCGGTGCGGCTCGGTGGTGCAGAGAATGAACACGACGTGCGGCGGCGGTTCTTCGAGCGTCTTCAGCAGCGCGTTGGCCGCGTCGGTCGTGAGCGAGTGGGCCTCGTCGAGGATGTAGACGCGGTAGCGGCCGAGCACCGGCTGCTGGTTCACGCGATCGCGGATCTCGCGGACGTCGTCGATGCCGCGGTTGCTGGCCGCGTCGAGCTCGAGCACGTCGAGTGCGGTGCCATCCTGAACGGTGCGGCACGACTCGCATTCGAGGCAGGGCGTGGTCGTCGGCGCGTCGAAGGCCTGGCAGTTGAGCGACTTGCCGAGGATCTTCGCGAGCGAGGTCTTGCCCGTGCCGCGGGGCCCGGAGAACAGGTAGGCATGACGCACCCGTCCCTGCTCGATCGCGTTCGTCAGGGTCTGCACGACATGGCGCTGCCCGACGACGTGCGCGAGGTCCTGCGGGCGGTACTGGCGGTAGAGCGCGGACACGCTGTGAGCCTACCAGCCGCTCGCGGCCACGACGCGCCCTCCGCGGGCCTGTGGCCCGCGGAGGAGACGTAGCGGCCGTGCACCCTCCGTTGTGGGGAACCGGTCTGCCCGTTTCACCGGCCGATCGCTCCGATCAGGCGGGACCGCGGCGCACCGGCGGATTCTCTGAGTGCTGCTGCCTTCCGGCCCTGACACGGTTCGAGGTTGCCGATCGCGCGGGACCTGACCATCAACGCTCCTGGTGGTGCCACGTACTCCTTGTTCCCCCCGAGAGAGGGGATTGGTGCCCGGCTGAAGCGGATTGCCGGTCGAGGGTACCGCGAACTCCCCGCCTAGCACGGCCATGACGGAGGGTAGACGAAAACGTCAGTCCGAGGCGGTGCCGCTGTCGGCGGGCGCATCGGGAGGCGTCGGAGTGGTGTCGACAGCTGGACGGTCATCATCTGCGGCCGCGGGTGCCGCGGGTGCGGGGTCGGTGGTCGCGCCGGTCGGCGTGACGTGCTTGGGGCGTCCGAGGAGCAGGATCATCCACAGCAGCAGGCCGACGCCGATCAGGCCCATCGCAATGCCGATCCCGAGCACCCACCAGCCAACGGTCTTGAGAATCGGCACGCGGAACGTCATCGAGGCATCGACGGCCATGCCCGGTCTGCCGTCGGTTCGCATCACGACGATGCGCACGTCGCTGCCGTCGAGGTCGGCGACCGAGAGGGTGATGTCACCCGTGGAGGTGTCGGCCTGTCGCACCCAGAAGTCCCTCGTTTTCGGTGGCGCGACGCGCGTGCGGCTGCCGGGCTCGACGACCAGTTGCACGTCTGTGCCATCGCCGGACGCGATGTCCTGCGGCGCTGGCGCCTGTGCGGTTCCGCTCGTGCCCTGGTCGACCGACTCGAGGTGGGCAATGGTCACGTTGCGCAGGTAGCGATCGACGTCCTTGGCGGCGGCGAGGCCGACGAAGATCGGCGCGCCACCCGGCTTCGGCGTGACCTGGAAGGTGACCGACGCGTCGGCGACCTGCGTCGGGATGTCTGCCGCGTCGACGCTGAACTCGGGCGAGACGATCGCGACGACCTTCTTGGGAGCGTCGATCCCGTTCAACGGGATGTCGAGGCCCGAGCCATCGCCGAGCCAGCCGACGATGCCGATGCCGACGGCGAGAAACGGCAGGGCGACGAGGATGAGCAGCCCGCCGATGATCACGCCAACGATCTTCATGCTCCGAGCGTACCCCTCTCGGCGGGCATAGTC